>DATNNS010000130.1:0-10111 GCA_035601715.1 Rhizomicrobium sp. | reverse complement strand
AGACGCCCATTCTCACGGCCATGTCGCATCTGGAGCCGATCATCGAACCCGCGGTGGAAGCTGCGGGCTACCGGCTCGTGCGCCTGCGCCTGATGGGAGGCCATATCAAGACCTTGCAGATCATGGCCGAGCGGGCCGACGGCACGATGAATGTGGACGATTGCGCGGTGCTCAGCCGGGCGCTGTCCGAATTCCTCGAGCGCGAGGATCCGATCGAAGGCGAATACCATCTGGAAGTGTCCTCGCCCGGCATCGACCGGCCGCTGACGCGGCAATCGGATTTCGCGCGCTGGGCCGGCCACGAGGCCAAGCTCGAGCTGCACGCGCCCGATGAGAGCGGGCGCAAGCGCTTCAAGGGACTGCTGCTCGGACTCGACGGCAACGATGTCGAGATCGAAGTTGAGGGTGCGCGCGTCAAATTCCCGTTCCGCGCCATCGCCGATGCGAAACTGGTGCTGACCGACAGGCTGATCCAGGAAGATTTGAAGGGAAGAAAACAATGACGTTCAGGAGCGAATGACATGGCCGCCATTGCCGCCAACAGAACCGAACTCTTGCAGATCGCCGATGCGGTCGCGCGCGACAAGAATATCGACAAGCAGGTCGTGATCGCCGCGATGGAAGAAGCGATGCAGCGCGCCGCCAAGGCGCGTTACGGCAGCGAGAACGAAATCCGCGTCGAGATCGACAACAAGACCGGTGAGACGCATGTCTCGCGCTATCTGCATGTGGTCGAACTCGTCGACAACGACAAGATCGAGATCAGCCTGGCCGATGCGCGCGCGCGCAACGAGGCAGCGCTTGTCGGCGACATTATCGCCGAGACGCTGCCGCCGGTCGATTTCAGCCGCATCGCCGCGCAGGCCGCCAAGCAGGTGATCGTGCAGAAGGTGCGCGATGCCGAGCGCGAACGCCAGTACGAAGAGTTCAAGGACCGCATCGGCGAGATCGTGCACGGCATCGTCAAGCGTTCGGAATTCGGCTCGGTCGTGGTCGACCTCGGCCGTGCCGAAGGCGTGGTGCGCCGCGACGAAATGATCCCGCGCGAAAGCTTCCGCGCCGGCGACCGCATCCGCGCCTATATCTACGACGTGCGCCGCGAAACCCGCGGGCCGCAAATCTTCCTGTCGCGCAGCCATCCGCAATTCATGGTGCGGCTGTTCGCCCAGGAAGTGCCGGAAATCTATGACGGCATCATCGAAATCCGCGCGGTGGCGCGCGACCCGGGCAGCCGCGCCAAGATCGCGGTGATCTCCAAGGATTCCTCGATCGATCCGGTCGGCGCCTGCGTCGGCATGCGCGGCGTTCGCGTGCAGGCGGTCGTGCAGGAATTGCAGGGCGAGCGCATCGACATCATCCCGTGGTCGCCCGATTTCGCGACCTTCATCGTCAACGCGTTGGCGCCCGCCGAAGTCGCCAAGGTCGTGCTCGATGAAGACACCCATCGCACCGAAGTGGTCGTGCCCGACGAGCAGCTGTCGCTCGCCATCGGACGTCGCGGACAGAATGTGCGGCTCGCCTCCCAGCTCACCGGCTGGCAGCTCGACATCCTCACCGAGGCCGAGGAAAGCGAGCGCCGGCAGAAGGAATTTGCCGAACGCACGACGCTGTTCCAGGAAACGCTCGACGTCGACGAGACGGTGGCGCAACTGCTCGCCTCCGAAGGCTTCGCCAGCGTCGAGGACGTGGCGTTCGTGCCGATCGGCGAACTCGCGGCCATCGAAGGCTTCGACGACGACACCGCGCAGGAACTGCAAACCCGCGCCGTCGAATTCATCGAGGCGCGCAACAAGGAGATGGACGACAAGCGCAAGGCGCTGGGCGTCGAGGACGCCGTCGTCGAGATCGACGGTGTGACGCCGGCGCTCGCGGTCGCGCTCGGCGAAGGCGGAGTCAAGACGCTGGAGGATCTGGCGGGCTGTGCCACCGACGACCTGCTGGGCTATTACGAGCAGAACAAGGACAAGGAACGCGTCCGCGTGCCGGGCGCGCTCGACAGCTTCAACCTGACGGCCGACGACGTGAACGCCATCATCATGAAGGCGCGCGTGGCGATGGGCTGGGTCGAAGCGCCGGTCGAGGAGCCCGTGGAAGAAGACGCCGAAGAGATCACGGAGGAAGCAAGCGAGTGACGGTTGCCTTGGCCAAGCGGGAAGAGGACGAGGCGATGCGCGAGCGAAAGTGCATCGTGACGGGAGAGGTGAGCGACGAGGCGCATCTCATCCGTTTCGTCGTCGGGCCCGATGGCGATGTCGTTCCCGATCTCGCGGCCAAGCTTCCGGGACGCGGGATGTGGGTCACCGCCGAACGCGCGGTACTGGAACGCGCGGTGGCGAAGAACCATTTCTCCAAGGCGGCCAAGACGAATGTGAAAGCGGCGCCCGGCCTGCCCGATCTGGTCGAAAGGCTGATCGTGCGGCGCATGCTGGACGATCTGGGAATGGCGCGGCGCTCGGGCGGACTGGAATGCGGCTTCGATAACGTCTCGCGCGCACTCGACAGCGCCAAGCCGCCGGCCGTTCTGATCGAGGCCGCGGACGGCAAAGCGGACGGGCGGCGCAAACTGCGGAATCTGGCGCTGGCGCGGGGGCTTACGCCGGCACTGATCGACAGCCTCGGTTGCGAGGAATTGAGCGTGGCCTTGGGCCGCGAGAATGTGATACATGCCGCCCTCAAATCGGGGCAGCTGGCGGAACGGCTGATCTTCGAGGCGGGCCGGCTATCCGGCTTCCGGTCCGTCGCGAAGGGTGCAGGTTCGACTCCTGCGCATGAAGGATTGGAATGAGCGAGATCGACGACACCACACGGCGCACAGGCGGCAAGACTCTGTCTTTGAAAAAGACGGAAACGTCCACCGTCAAGCAAAGCTTTTCCCATGGCCGCACCAAAGCGGTTGTGGTGGAGAAGAAGCGCAGCACCAATCCGGTGCCTGCGGCGAAGGCGCCCGATCGCACGCACAAGCCCGAAGCCAAGCCGGCGGCCGCGGCGCCCGCCGCAGCACCGGTTCGCGAGGCAGGCCCGCGCGCCGGCGTCGTGCTGCGCCAGTTGACGGACGAGGAAAAAGAATCCCGCCGCCACGCCATTGCCGGCGCGCGCGTCGAGGAACTCGAAGCGCGCAAGCGCGCCGAGGAAGACGCCAAGCATCGCGCCGTCGAAGACGCGCGCCTGGCCAAGGAACGCGAGGCCGCCGGGCGCCGCAAGGCCGAGGAAGATGCGCGCAAGGCCGCGGATGAGACCGCCAAGCGCCATGCCGAGGACGAAGCCAAGCGCCGTCTGGACAAGAAAGACGATCCGGCCGCGAAAGTCGCAACGACGACGGTCGAGGCGCCGCGCCGCGGCCGTCCGGTCGCCGTCGAGGAAGAGGAAGAGGCGACGTCCAAGAAGGGCGTGAAGGTTCCCGCCAAGGTTCCCACCGCGCGCAAGGGCGAGGATTCGCGCCGCCGCGGCCGCCTCACCGTCACCAAGGCGCTGTCGGGCGACGACGAGCGCACGCGCTCGGTCGCCGCCTACAAGCGTCATTTGCAGCGCATCAACAAGGGCGCGCAGGTTGCCGCCGCGCCGGCAGGCCCGCGCGAAGTGACCATTCCCGAAACCATCACGGTTTCCGAACTCGCCAACCGCATGGCGCGCCGCGCCGTCGACGTCATCAAGGTCCTGATGAAAAGCGACATGATGGTGACGGCCAACGACGTGATCGATGCCGACACCGCCGAGCTGGTCGCGGCCGAATACGGCCACACCGTCAAGCGCGTCGCCGAATCCGATGTGCTCGAAGGCCTCAAGGGCGTCGCCGACGAAGGCGATGACCTCGTCTCGCGTCCGCCCGTCGTCACCGTCATGGGCCATGTCGATCACGGCAAGACCTCGCTGCTCGACGCGCTGCGCAAGACCGACGTGGTCGCAGGCGAAGCCGGCGGAATCACCCAGCATATCGGCGCCTATCAGGTGCAGCTGAAGAGCGGCCAGAAGATCACCTTCCTCGATACGCCCGGTCACGCCGCCTTTACGCAGATGCGCGCGCGCGGCGCCAAAGTGACCGATATCGTTATCCTGGTGGTCGCCGCCGACGACGGCGTGATGCCGCAAACGGTGGAAGCGATCAGCCATGCCAAGGCGGCGCATGTGCCGATCATCGTCGCCGTCAACAAGGTCGACAAAGGCGATTCCAATCCGACGCGCGTGAAGACCGAATTGCTGCAGCATGAAATCCAGGTCGAGGACCTGGGCGGCGAGACGCTGTCGGTCGATGTTTCCGCAACCAAGGGCACCAATCTCGACAAGCTCGAGGATGCCATCCTGCTGCAGGCCGAACTGCTCGACCTCAGGGCCAATCCCAAGCGTACGGCAGAGGGCGCGGTCATCGAAGCCAAACTCGACAAGGGCCGCGGGCCGCTTGCCACCGTGCTGGTGCAGCGCGGCACACTGAAGACCGGCGACATCCTGGTCGCGGGCTCGGAATTCGGCCGCGTGCGGCTGATCATCAACGACCGCGGCGAGAACGTGGACAGCGCCGGCCCCTCGATGCCGGTGGAAGTGCTGGGCCTATCCGGCGTACCCGAAGCAGGCGATGAATTTGTCGTCGTCGACAGCGAAGCGCGCGCCCGCGAAGTCACCGAATACCGCGCCCGCAAGCGCCGCGAACAGCGCCACGCCACCACCGCGCGCCAGTCGCTCGACCAGCTTCTCAAGAGCCGCAAGGACGGCGAGAAGCGTTTCCTGCCGCTCGTCATCAAGGCCGACGTGCAGGGTTCGGTCGAAGCGATTCAAGGGGCGCTGAACAAGCTCGGCAACGACGAAGTGGCCGTGCAGGTGTTGCAGTCCGGCGTCGGCGCGATCACCGAGAGTGACGTGATTTTAAGCCACGCAAGCGGCGGCGCGATCATCGGCTTCAACGTGCGCGCCAATGCGCAGGCGCGCGACCGCGCCAAGCGCGACGGCGTCGAGATCCGCTACTACAACATCATCTACAACGTCGTCGACGACATGAAGGCGGCGCTGTCAGGCATGCTGGCGCCGGAGACGCGCGAGAAATTCCTCGGTAACGCGGAAATCCTCGAAGTGTTCACGATTTCCAAGGTCGGCAAGGTGGCCGGTTGCCGCGTTACAGAAGGCGTCGTGCGCCGCGGCGCCAAGGTGCGGCTGATCCGCGACAATGTCGTGATCCACGAAGGCGAGCTCTCGACCCTCAAACGCTTCAAGGACGAAGTGCGCGAGGTCCAGACCGGCCAGGAATGCGGCATGGCCTTCGCAAACTATCAGGACATGCAAAAGGGCGACGTGATCGAATGCTTCGAGGTCGAGACGATCAAGCGCGCGCTCTGAGCCGCGCCTGATCTCTCGATGTCGCGGGTGATTCATGGCCTCATCATTTTCAATGAATTTGTCCGCCTCGATCGTCCGGGGGGCTGAATAATGGCACGCCATCATTCGGCACCGCGCGACCGCGGACCGTCTCAGCGCCAATTGCGCGTCGGCGAGACGCTGCGCCACGCGCTGTCGGAAATCCTCACGCGCGGCGACATCCGCGACGGCGACCTCGAAGGCGTCTCGGTGACGGTGACGCAGGTCAAGCCCTCCGGCGACATGCGCCATGCCACCGTCTTCGTCGAACCGCTCGGCGGACAGAATGCGGCGAAGATCGTCGCCGCGCTCAACCGCCACAAGAGCTTCATCCGCGGCGAGATGGGCCGCATGATCGTGCTCAAGTTCACGCCCGAGCTGCGCTTCGTCGAGGACGATTCGTTCGCGGAGGCTCAGAAGATCGAGGACCTGCTGAAATCCGAACGCGTGCGGCGCGACCTGCAGGCCCAGAGCGATGACGATGGGGCGTAGGAAAAAGGGCAATCCGGTTCATGGCTGGATCGTGCTCGACAAGCCGCAGGGCGTGACCTCGACCGACGCCGTCACCATCGTGCGGCGCGTGTTCGACGCCAAGAAGGCCGGCCATGCCGGCACGCTCGACCCGCTGGCGACCGGCGTGCTCGCCATCGCGCTCGGCGAGGCGACCAAGACCGTCCCGTTCGCGATGGATGCCGAAAAGACCTATCGCTTCACCGCCTGCTGGGGCGAGGCGCGCGACAGCGACGACAGCGAAGGCCAGGTGATCGCCACCTCGGACGTGCGCCCGACCAGGGCGCAGATCGAAGTCGCCATCCCGGGCTTCATGGGCGAGATCAGCCAGATCCCGCCCTCCTACTCCGCCATCAAGGTCGAGGGCGCCCGGGCCTACGATCTGGCCCGGGACGGCGAGGCGGTTTCCCTGGAGCCGCGAACGGTGTTCGTCCATGAAGCCCACCTCACCGCCCAGCCCGACCCCGACCATGCGACCTTCGAAATGCGTTGTGGCAAAGGGACTTACGTCAGGGCCTGGGTGCGCGACCTGGCCCGGGCGCTGGGCACCGTGGGCCATGTTTCCCAGCTTCGGCGCACCTCCATCGGAGGCTTTCAAGAGAAAGATGCAGTGCCCCTAGAAACGCTGAGGAGTTTTATGCATAGTCCCGCCGCTTTTGAGCATCTGAGGCCCATTTCGACCGCGCTGGACGGCATCCCGGCGTTGGCCGTCACAGGCCAGGATGCGGTTCGCCTCAGGTGCGGCAATCCGATTCTGTGCCGGGCGAACTTCTTCGCGCGGCTCTCGGACGCAAACCCCGACAGCGACGATCTTCAAGGGCTCACGGTCTATCTCTCGACGCATGAGGGCGAGCCGGTTGCACTGGCTGAACTCACTGCAGGGGAACTTAGACCGTTCCGTGTCTTTAACTTTGGAACTGGATGACCGAATGACGATCACTGCCGAACGCAAACTGGAAGTTATCAAGGAACACGCGACCAAGCCGGGCGACACAGGTTCGCCCGAAGTCCAGGTCGCCGTGCTGTCCGAGCGCATTTCCAACCTGACCAAGCATTTCGAAGGCCATGTGAAGGACAATCACTCGCGCCGCGGCCTCATCAAGATGGTGTCGCAGCGCCGCGGCCTGCTCGACTATCTCAAGCGGACGGATTCGAAGCGCTATGACGCGCTGATCGGCCGGCTGGGCCTGCGCCGCTGAGCGTTCGTCTTCCGCGTTTACACCAAATCACTCGCGCCAAAATCACTTGTGCGAGCGCGAAGGGTCGCGCCCGCGCCATACCCGCTCGTCTCGGGAAGGCCTGAGAGAGCAACCCTCACCGCAATCCGGCGGTGGGAATGAAGGAATGCAAGAATGTTTAATATCGTGAAAGAGGAATTCGACTGGGGCGGCCGCAAGGTGACGCTCGAAACCGGGCGCATCGCGCGCCAGGCCGATGGCGCGGTGCTCGCCACCTGCGGCGAGACTGTGGTGCTGGCGACCGCCGTGGGCGCCCCTGCCCCCCGCGAAGGCGTGGATTTCTTCCCGCTGACCGTGAACTACCAGGAGCGCTATTATGCCGCCGGAAAGATTCCGGGCGGCTACTTCAAGCGCGAGCGCGCGCCGACCGAACGCGAGACACTGATCTCGCGCCTGATCGACCGCCCGATCCGCCCCTTGTTCGCCGAGGGCTACCGCAACGAGACGCTGGTCGTCGTTCAGGTGCTGAGCCACGATCTGGAAAACGATCCGGACATCATCGGCATGATCGCGGTTTCCGCGGCGCTGACGATCTCAGGCCTGCCCTTCATGGGCCCGATCGGGGCGGCGCGCGTCGCGATGATCGACGGCGAGTACAAGCTCAATCCGCCGATCGACGACATGGTCAACTCCAAGCTCGACCTCACCGTCGCCGGCACCGCCGACGCGGTGCTGATGGTGGAATCCGAAGCCCAGGAGCTCTCGGAGAAGACCATGCTGGACGCGGTGATGTTCGGCCATCGCGGCATGCAGCCCGCCATCCAGGCGATTATCCGCCTGGCTGAAAAGGCGGCGAAGGACCCGAGGCCCGTTGCGGAAACCGGCAATGGCTTGATGCTGGAAGAGATCGAGAAGGTCGCCGGCATCAATCTCGCCGGCGCGTTCCAGATTCCGGTCAAGTTCGACCGGCGCGACCGCATCGCCGAAATCAAGAAGAAGACGGCGGAATATTTCGTCGGCGAGGGCGATGGAAAGATCAGCGCCAAGGAATTCGGCAATCTGTTCCACGACCTCGAAGCCAAGGTCATGCGCAATGCGGTGCTCGACACCAAGAAGCGCATCGACGGGCGCGATCTCGTCACCGTGCGGCCGATTGTTGCCCAAGTGGGCGCCTTGCCGCGCACTCACGGCTCGGCGCTGTTCACCCGCGGCGAGACCCAGGCGCTGGTCATCACCACGCTGGGCACCAGCGAAGACGAGCAGTTCGTCGACGCGCTGGAAGGCACGCACAAGCAGCATTTCATGCTGCATTATAACTTCCCTCCCTATTCGGTCGGCGAAACCGGTCGCATGGGCGCGCCGAGCCGGCGCGATATCGGACATGGCAAGCTCGCCTGGCGCGCGATCCATCCGATGCTGCCGTCGAAGGAGGAGTTCCCCTACACCATCCGCGTCGTCTCCGAGATCACCGAGTCCAACGGCTCGTCCTCGATGGCGACGGTGTGCGGCACCTCGCTCGCGCTGATGGATGCGGGCGTTCCGTTGAAGCGGCCGACCGCGGGCATCGCGATGGGCCTGATCAAGGAAGGCGAGCGCTTCGCAGTGCTCTCCGACATCCTGGGCGACGAGGACCATCTGGGCGATATGGACTTCAAGGTGGCCGGCACCGAGGAAGGCATCACCTCGCTGCAAATGGACATCAAGATCGCGGGCATCACCGAGGAGATCATGCGCGTCGCGCTCGATCAGGCCAAAGGCGGCCGCCTGCACATCCTCGGCGAGATGAGCAAGGCGATCGGCCATGCTCGTTCGGAGCTCGGCGAGCACGCGCCGCGCATCGAGCAGATCAAGATCCCCACCGACAAGATCCGCGAAGTGATCGGCACCGGCGGCAAGGTGATCCGCGAGATCGTGGAAAAGACCGGCGCCAAGATCAATGTCGAGGACGACGGCACGGTGAAGATCGCCTCCGCCGATCACGAGGCGATCAAGGCCGCGCTCAAATGGATCAAGGGCATCGTGGCAGAGCCGGAGATCGGCGAGATCTATGACGGCAAGGTCGTCAAGGTGATGGATTTCGGCGCCTTCGTGAACTTCTTCGGTCCCAAGGACGGCCTGGTTCACATCTCCGAACTGGCGCCGCAGCGCGTCAACAAGACGAGCGATGTGGTGGCCGAAGGCCAGGCCGTGAAGGTGAAGCTGCTGGGCTTCGACGATCGCGGCAAGGTCCGCCTGTCGATGAAAGTCGTCGACCAGGTGACCGGCGAAGACCTGTCCAAAAAAGCCAAGGCGCCGGAAGGCGCGCAGCAGGCCGGCTGACGCAGTGCCGTTTTGCGATTGAAAAGACCACCCGCGGGATATATCTCGCGGGTGGTTTTGTTTTGGCCTGCCAGGAGAACGCGATGCCCAAGATCGACGTGAAATCCGTTTTCGAGCGCAGAGGCTCGTCCTATCCCGCGCCGTTCGACGAGGCGGTAAAGGACCGCGTCAAACAGGGGCTGGGCAATGCCAGCGGCTTGACCGATTTCGGCGTGAACCTGACGCGCCTGCCGCCCGGCGTCTGGTCAAGCCAGCGACACTGGCATAGCCGCGAGGATGAATTCGTCTTCGTGCTGTCGGGCGAGCTGGTGCTGGTGACCGATGCGGGAGAGGAAACGATGCGCGCCGGCGATTGCGCGGGCTTCCCGAAGAACACGCCCAACGGCCACCACCTGGTCAACAGATCGGGCGAGACGGCGGTCTATCTGGAGATCGGCACGCGCACGCCGGACGACGTCTGCTCCTATTCCGATGTCGACATGCATCTGGATCGCGGCAAGGGCACGCTCACCCGCAAGGACGGCTCGCCTTTCACGAAATAGTCGCGCGCGTTCACTATCCTGCCAGACGCGTTGGTTAACGGGTGTTTGCCATCCTTGTGCCGGCAGGTCGCGCCCGATAGATTTTGCGGCCCGGGGGCTCAGGGGTTTCATCATGTCGGCAGCATTGCGCTTCTTCAGTCTCGTGCTGATCGTGACCGCACTGATGCTGCTGGGCGCCGATGTCATGACGTCGCTGGAAAAAGGCGAAGTCACGGTGCGCTC
>DATNNS010000129.1:0-8592 GCA_035601715.1 Rhizomicrobium sp. | reverse complement strand
CCGGGCGAGATCACGCTCAAACGCCTCGTCTCCAAGCTCGACATCCCGCCGCTCGAAGTCGTGCCGGCGGATCACGTGCTCGGCCGCTCGTTCTATATCCTGCGCGATTTCCCCGGACGCTGGGACGGCGGCAAGGTATGGGTCGAGGCGCTGCCGCCCATCGATCCCAATGCCGGCGCGCTTCCCGTGCGCGGCGGCGACGGCGTCTCGCCCGTCATCATCGGCAGCAATGACTGGGCGGCAGCCTGGGCAGTGGACGGCCAGGACCGGCCGCTGGCCGATGTTACACCCGGCGGCGATGAGCAACGCGAAATGGCGTACCGCTTTGGCGTCAACGTCGTGATGTACGCGCTGACCGGCAACTACAAGACCGACCAGGTGCACACGCCGGCGCTATTGGAAAGGCTCGGGCATTGATGCGTGCCGAGCCATGACCTATTCCCTCGATTTCGCGCCGCATGTGCCGGACGTTGTGCTGTGGCTGCTGATCGCGGCGGCGGGCATTGTTTTCATCGCGTCGCTGGTTCTGCGCGCGCGCGGGGCGTGGTGGCGGGCGCTCGCGTTCGCGGTCGCGATTTTCGCGCTGGCCGATCCGCTGATCGTGCATGAAAAGCGCGAGCCGTTGCCCGATGTGGTCGCGCTGATCGTCGATCATTCGCCGAGCATGGACATTCGCGGCCGTCGCGGCGACGCCGACAAGGCGGCTGTCGCGCTGCGCGACAAGCTCGCCGCCGACAAGAGTCTCGAAATCCGCGCCGCCGATATCACAACGCCGGTCGGCGAAGACACCGGCACGCAACTTTTTGGCGCGATCTCAAGCGCGCTGGCCGATGTGCCGCCCGACCGCGTCGCCGGCGTCATCGCGCTCACCGATGGCGAAGTGCATGACGCGCCCGCCGGCAAGCCCGCGCTCGCGGCCCCGCTCCACGCGCTGATCGTCGGCCAGCGCGGCGAGCGCGACCGCAAGCTCACGGTGGTTGGCGCGGCGCGCTATGTCATCGTCGGCCAGACGGCGGACGTCACCATCCGCGTCGACGATTTCGGCGCCCCGCCGGGCAGCGTCGCCACGGTCGATCTGCGCATCGACGGCGTGGCAGCGGGCTCGCGCAACGTGATCGCGGGCAAGGACACGCCGATCAAGGTCGCGGTCGCTCATGGCGGCGAGAACGTCGTCGAGCTCGCGGCGCGGCCCGGCCCGTCCGAACTCTCCGTGCTGAACAACCGCGCGGTGGTGACGATCAACGGCGTGCGCGACCGCTTGCGCGTGCTGCTGGTGTCGGGCGAGCCGCATGCCGGCGAGCGCGTCTGGCGTTCGCTGCTCAAGGCCGATCCAGCCGTCGATCTCGTGCAATTCACCATCTTGCGCCCGCTGACCAAGCAGGACGCGACGCCGATCGACCAGTTGTCGCTGATCGCGTTCCCGACCCACGAACTGTTCGTGGACAAGCTGGATTCTTTCGATCTGGTGATCCTGGACCGTTATAGCGAGCAGGGGATTCTGCCGCTCGCCTATTTCGAGAACATCGCGCGCTACGTCGACAACGGCGGCGCGTTGCTGGTCGCGGCGGGGCCCGAATATGCCGGGCCGCAAAGCATCTCGCACACGCCGCTGGCTGCCGTGCTGCCCGCCCAGGCGACCGGCGCTGTCGTGGCGCAGGGCTTCAAGCCGATGGTGACGGCGCAAGGCCTCGCCAGTCCGGTGACGCGCGACCTGGAAGGCGCCAACACCGCGACCGCCCCGCCGACCTGGGGCCGCTGGTTCCGGCTGATCGTGACCAGCAAGGTTTCCGGCGAAACGCTGATGTCGGGGCCGGGCGATCAGCCATTGCTGGTGCTCGATCGCGTCGGCAAGGGCCGCGTCGCCGAACTTCTTTCCGATCAGGCCTGGCTGTGGGCGCGCGACTTCGAAGGCGGCGGCCCCGATGCCGAATTGCTGCGCCGTCTCGCCCATTGGCTGATGAAGGAGCCGGAGCTCGAAGAGGAACGTCTCACCGCGACCATCGCGGGCGACCAGATCGTCATCGAACGCCGCACCATGGCCGACAGCGTCAAGCCCGTGACGCTGACGTTTCCCTCCGGCAAGCAGACGGTGCTGACGCCGACGAAGACCGAACCGGGATTGTGGCGCGCCACCGCGAAAGCCGACGAGCTCGGCCTTTATCGCGCGACCGACGGCACGTTCAGCGCTGTCGCCGCGTCCGGTCCGCTCAATCCGAAAGAAGTCGCCGACATGCGCGCGACCGATGCGATCCTGAAAGCGCCCGCGGAAGCCACCGGCGGCAGTGTGCGCTGGCTCGCCGACGGCCTGCCCTCTATTCGCCGCATCTCGCCCGGCAGTGTCGCAAGCGGCGACGATTGGATCGGCTTGCGCGCCAACGGCGCCTACCGCGTGACCAGCGTCGAGCAGCAGCCCCTGCTGCCCGCCTGGCTTGCGCTGCTGCTGATCCTGGGAACGCTGCTGATGGCATGGCGCTGGGAAGGTCGTTAGCCATCGCCCTGCCGCAATTGGACCGACACAATTGCACACCCAACACGGGAGAGACCGATGCAGAAATCAGTCATCGCCATAGCCGCCGTCGCGCTTGCAGTGTTCGGCTGCGCGAGCGCCGACACCGTCAACCCCACCACCGTCGACGGGCTGGAGGGATACACCCTGCGCGTGATCCATCCCGGCGAGATGCTGCCGATGATCTACCAGTCCGGCCGCGTGAACATCACGGTCGACAAGGACAACAAGATCACTGCCGTCAGCTTCTTCTAGTCCGGCTCGCCCAGCGCAGCGCCGTCGGCGCAGACCGGCTCGTCGATGCGGGCGCGGCGGATGTGGCCCGAAAGCGTCAGCAGCGCGCCGGGCTTGAGCGACAGGCCCAGGATGCGCGACTGATCGACGGGCCCGGGGAAGTCCACGCGACCCGGCGGCAATTTCGAGAATCCGACACGGGCGTAATAAGGCTCGTCGCCGACCAGCACGATGCAGGAATAGGGCGTGGCATGCGCGGCTTCGATGCCGCGTTCCATCAGCGCGATGCCGATACCGCGGCCGCGGCCTTCGGTTTCCACCGCCAGCGGTCCCAGCAGCAGTGCGCGCGCGGCGCCCACCGCGACCGGCCAGAAACGCACCGAGCCGCGCAACGCGCCACCTTCGATCGCCACGAAACTCAGGCCCGGCTCGGCGGCCACGCCTTCGCGCAGGCGATAGGCGGATTTTGCGTAGCGGCCGGGGCCGAAGCTGCGGGCGAGCAGCGCATCGATAGCGGCGGCATCCGCACCCTGCTCGGGCCGGATCGTCCAACTCGCCTCTTTTATGCTGTTGGCCACGCCGGTAGGCTCCGCGCCGGAAAACGAAAAGAGGTAATCCCATGGGCGTGCTGGATGGCAAGGTCGTTCTGGTCACGGGCGCAGCAAACGGCATCGGCAAGGAATGCGCGCTGCTTGCCGCCCGCGAAGGCGGCAAGGTGGTCGTCAACGATCTGGGCGGCGCGGTCGCCGGCGGCGATGAGGGCTCCGCCGGGCCGGCCGAGATGGTGGCGCGCGAGATCAAGGCGGCCGGTGGCGAGGCAGTGTCCAATTCGGACTCCGTCACCAGCAAGGCCGGCGTCGCCCACATGATCGAGCAGGCGATGGACACCTTCAAAGGCCTGCACGCGATCATCAATCCGGCCGGCATCCTGCGCGACGTGATGTTCCACAAGATGACCGACGAGGACTGGGACAAGGTCATCGATGTGCATCTGCAGGGCTCCTACAATGTCTGCCGCGCGGCGGTGAATCATTTCCGCGAGCAGCAGGACGGATCGTTCGTGCTGTTCACCTCGACCTCGGGCCTGATCGGCAATGTTGGGCAGGCCAATTACGCCGCGGCCAAGATGGGAATCGTCGGACTGTCACGCATCCTCGCCATGGAGGGCGCGAGCAAGAACGTGCGTTCCAACACCATCGCGCCGTTTGCCTGGACGCGCATGATCGCGACGATTCCAATCAAGGACGAAGCGTCAGCCAAGCGCGTCGACCGCATGAAGAACATGATGCGCGCCGACCAGGTGGCGCAGCTCGCCGTCGGCCTCGCCTCGCCCGCCTGCAAGGACGTCTCGGGACAGATCTTCGCCGCGCGCGGTAACGAGGTTTTCTTGATGTCGCAGCCGCGCCCGGTGCGCGCCATCGGCAAGGTGGAAGGCTGGACGCCTGAAACCATCGCCAACCACTGCATGCCGGCCCTCAAGCCCAGCTTCTTCGACCTCGCGCCGACGACGGGCACGTTTGGCTGGGATCCGATTTGATCTTTTCCCCCCCGCATTGCGGGGAGGGAAATCACCAATAAGCCGCCGGCTTCTCTCCGCTCACGATTTCCGCGAGCCGCCGCAGCGTTCCGGCGGTCGCGCCGGGCGGCGGCGCTTTGGGATCGGCGAACATCATCTCGCGGATTTCGAGATTCGGTTTGAAATCGAGCATCGCGTCGCGCACGCGATAGAGCGCGACGACATTGGTCGCCCAGCCGACCTTGCGCGTGAACAGGCCGATAAATTCGGGCGGCGAACTGCGCATCAGTCCGACCTCTTCCTTTAATTCGCGGATGACCGCGTCCGCCGGCGCTTCGCCGCCGTCAACGCCGCCGCCGGGCAGATGCCAGCCCGCGATATAGGAGTGGCGCACCAGCAGAACGCGCCCCTGCGCATCCTCGACGATGGCCGAGGCGCCGAATGCAACCGGTGTGCGAAGCGCCTTCAACAACAGCACCAGCGCCAACCGCACACGCTGTGAAAAAGCAGAATCGGTGCTCAAACCGGGACTTCCTTACGCCGCGCTAAGGGATTGCTAACCAAGCGGTCATAGCGTGCTTACCGTAATGCCTTTCGGGGGCGATCACCTTGGCGCCGATTTGCCTTTTGCTGCAAGCACCGCGTGCTCGCCCATGCCTGGGCGGGCCGGCGCGATGACGGCCGCCGCCTTCGATTACCTCAAGGCCCTCGTCGTCGAGGACAACGGCCACATGCGCGCGTTGCTGCGCTCGCTGCTGCAGGCGCTGGGCATGAAGCAGATCTACGAATGCGCCGACGGCGCCAAGGCCTATGACGAGTTGCGCGAGCGCAAGCCCGATTTCATCCTCACGGACCTCTCAATGCAGCCCGTCGACGGCATCGAATTCACCCGCCGCGTGCGCACCGGCGCCGACAGCCCCAATCCCTACGTACCCATCATCATGATCACCGGCCATACCGAGCGGCCGCGCGTGATGGCGGCGCGCGATGCCGGTGTCACCGAATTCCTCGCCAAGCCGATCACGGTGCAGAACCTGCTGCTGCGTATCGCCGAGATCGTCGACCGCCCGCGGCCCTTCGTGCGCTGTGAGCACTATTTCGGCCCGGATCGCCGCCGACGCCGCGACGAAGACTACGCCGGCCCGTGGCGCCGGCACGACGATTTCCGCCATGATCTGGCCCTCGACGATATTGCCGTGCGGAGATAGGGCGAAATGTTCCCACGGCACAACAAGGTCGAGTTCATCGACGCCAAATCTTATCCGCCGGTGGTGCGCGCCTGCGATGCCGCCTCTTTCGTGACGCTCCTGAAGGGCGACGACGCGCAGCGCCGTGCCGGCCGCGCGGTTCTCGCGCGCACCAGCCAGCTGCGCGACGCGGTGCTCGATTACGTGACCGGGCTCGAACGCGCGGCGCGCGACGGTGACGACGCCGCGGCTTTCGACCGGGCCCATGAAATCCGCGGGCTCGGCGGCACGGTGGGTTTGGTGGCTGCCGGGCGCATCGCCAACGGGCTTTGCATCTATCTCGATGTCATGAGGCGGCGCGCCCAGCGCGCCGATGGGCCTGTTGTCGCGCTGCATGTCGACGCCATCGCGCGGGCCGCGCAGGCCTTGGACGACGCGACGCGGCTGGGCGAGAAGGTCGCGCTGGAACTGGCCAGCCTGGTTGCCCACAAGCTCGGAATTCCGCTGGAAACCGCGGCGGAATAACCCTTTTCCTGTCTGTTTGCGGCGCTATTCACCGCTCTTTAATCGCTTTTGTTAATACTGCGGCCAGGTCGCGGCTCCCGCGGCCTTGCGCAATTTCGGAATCTGAAATGCTCCAGATCGGCGGCATCGTTTTCCTCTTCGCGATGGTGTTCGGCGGCTTCCTCATTTCCGGCGGCTCCATCGGCGTGATCGTCGAGTCGCTGCCGCATGAGATGATGACCATCGGCGGCGCCGCCGTGGCCGCGTTGCTGATCGGCGGCTCGCTCTATTCGCTCAAGAAGATCGGCGGCGACCTGGGCAAGATCATCTCCGGCCCGAAGTGGAAACCCACCGATTACCGCGACCTGCTCTGCCTGCTGTTCCTGCTGACCAAGACGATGAAGTCCAAGGGCCTGATCGCGCTCGAGGCGCACATCGAGAAGCCGGAAGAATCCGGGATCTTCAAACGCTATCCGCGCATCGCCAAGGATCATTTCGCGCTCGCCTTCATCTGCGACACGCTGCGCATGATGACCATGAGCCTGGAAGATCCGCACCAGGTCGAATCGGCGATGGAAAAGCAGCTTGAGAAGCATCACAACGAGGCGCTGGGCTCCTCCGGCACCTTGCAGACCATGGCCGACGGCCTGCCCGCGCTCGGCATCGTCGCCGCAGTGCTCGGCGTCATCAAGACCATGGGCGCGATCAGCGAGCCGCCCGAAGTGCTCGGCCGCATGATCGGCTCGGCGCTGGTCGGAACCTTCCTCGGCGTGTTCCTGGCTTACGGCATCGTCGGGCCGATGGCGACGCGGCTGAAGGCGATCGTCGACGACGAGGCGCAGTTCTATCACGTCATCCGCGACATCCTGGTCGCGCATCTGCACGGCAACGCCGCGCAAGTCTCCGTCGAGATCGGGCGCGGCAGCGTGCCGAGCGAAGCCCAGCCGACCTTTCAGCAGATGGAAGAAGCCCTCAACACGATCCCGCCGGAAGCCGCCTAGGCTTTGGCTTTCGCGCGCTGCTCGGCGAGCGCGACGAAGAAGGTCGCGAGCGCCCCGGACAACAGGCCGAGCGGCACCGCATAGAACACATCGATATCGCAGCCGAGCACCACGATGGTGGTGACGATCAGGCCGGTCACTTGCGCCACGTTCCTCGGCATCCCACGAACCCGCTTTAGCAACGCGCAAGCTTGTTCCCGGTGCATCCCGGAATGAAGCGGTTGCTTAAGAAAGGGTTAACCGCCGCCGCGCACCGCGATGTCGAAGTTGATGCCCTGCGCCAACGGCAGCGCGTCGGAGTAATTGATGGTCGCGGTCTGGCGGCGCATATAGGCCTTCCAGCTGTCCGAGCCGCTCTCGCGGCCGCCGCCGGTTTCCTTCTCGCCGCCGAACGCGCCGCCGATCTCCGCTCCCGAAGGCCCGATATTCACATTGGCGATGCCGCAATCCGACGCCGCGATGAACTTCTCCGCCTCCTGCAGGTCCTGCGTGAAGATGCAGGACGACAGACCCTGGGGCACTTCGTTGTGCCGCGCCAGCGCATCGGCGAAATCGCGGTAGCGCATCACATAGAGGATCGGCGCGAAGGTTTCGCGGCACACCGTCGCCGTCTGCGCCTTCATCTCGACGATGGCGGGACGGGCATAATACGCATCGGGGAATTTGTCGGCGAGCACGCGGCCGCCGCCGGTGACGACGCCGCCTTCGTCCTTCGCCGAGGCCAGCGCGCGCTCCATGTTGTCGAACGCGGCGCGGTCGATCAGCGGCCCGACCAGCGTGCCCTTCTCCAAGGGATCGCCGATCGGCAGGCGCGCATAGATCGCCTTCACCGCCGGCACGAGCTTGTCGTAGATGGACTCGTGCACGAACAGCCGGCGCAGCGAGGTGCAGCGCTGGCCCGCGGTGCCGACGGCGGAGAACACGATGGCGCGCTGGGCGAGCTCGAGCTTGGCGCTGGGGGCCGCGATCATCGCATTGTTGCCGCCCAGCTCCAGCAGCGAACGGCCAAGTCGCGCCGCGACGACCGGCCCGAGCGCGCGTCCCATGGCCGTCGAACCGGTCGCGCTGACCACCGGAATGCGACGATCTTTCGCGAGCGCCTCGCCCGCATCGCGCAGACCCAGCACCACTTGCGAAAGATTGGCCGGCGCATCGCCGAACGCCTTCACCGCGCGCTCGAACAGCGCCTGGGTCGCGAGCGCGGTGAGCGGCGTCTTCTCCGACGGTTTCCAGATCACGCTGTCGCCGCAGACGAGCGCCAGCGCCGCATTCCAGCTCCACACCGCGACCGGAAAATTGAACGCCGAGATGATCGCGACCGGGCCTGCCGGATGCCACTGCTCCATCATGCGGTGGCCGGGACGTTCCGACGCGATGGTGAGACCGTAAAGCTGGCGCGACAGACCGACCGCGAAATCGCAGATGTCGATCATCTCCTGAACTTCGCCGAGACCTTCCTGAAGGATCTTCCCCGCTTCGAGGCTGACGAGGCGGCCAAGCTCCTGCTTGTGGGCGCGCAATTCCTCGCCAAGCAGCCGCACCAGTTCGCCGCGCTTCGGCGCCGGCACCTCGCGCCAGGCACGGAACGCTTCGACACTCTTGGCGATCTTGGCATCGATCGATTTGGCGTCGTCATAGGAAACG
>DATNNS010000128.1:0-3690 GCA_035601715.1 Rhizomicrobium sp. | reverse complement strand
CCTTTCCGGCCCCGATCTCGACGCGGCCATAGCCGAGCGGGGCGTCATGCCGCTGCCCCCCTATATCGCCGCCAAGCGGCCCGAGGACGAGCAGGACCGCACCGACTACCAGACCGTCTACGCCCGCGAAGACGGCTCTGTCGCCGCGCCTACCGCCGGCCTGCACTTCACGCCGGAACTGCTCGACGCGCTGAAGGCGAGGGGCGTGGCGCTGCACTTCGTCACCCTACACGTCGGCGCCGGCACCTTCCTGCCGGTAAAGACCGAGGCGGTAGCCCAACACCGCATGCATCCGGAATATGGCGAGGTTGCGCCTGGGACGGCCACCGCCTTGAACGCGGTCCGCGCCGCCGGCGGCCGAATCGTCGCGGTCGGGACCACGGCCTTGCGCCTTCTGGAGAGCGCGACCGGCGAGGACGGCGTGGTGCGCCCGTTCGCCGGCGAGACGGCGATCTTCATCACCCCCGGTTACCGCTTCCGCGCCGCCGACGGCCTGGTCACCAACTTCCACCTGCCGCGCTCGACCCTGTTCATGCTGGTCTCAGCCTTCGCCGGGACCGATACCATGAGGGGCGCCTATGAAGAGGCGATCCGCCAAAACTATCGGTTCTATTCCTATGGCGATGCATGTCTTTTGTTCCGCCGCACGGTATAGTCCGACACGGCTTTCAAAAGAGGCGGTAGTGAAGCGCGCGTTTGCGATTCTGGGTGTTTTGTTGGCCATTGCGATTGCGCCACCTGTGCGAGCCCAATCGGCAACGGCTCTTGCGGGTATGCGCGCCTATAACGCCGGCGACATCGCGACAGCCTATCGTCTTCTGCGCGCCGCGGCGGATGCTGGAGATTCCGAAGGTCAGGTCAATCTCGGTTACATGTATGCGCGAGGCCAGGGCGTGGCCGCAGACCAGCAGGAGGCGTTTCGGCTTTACCAGCTTTCGGCGGATCAGGGCGACAGCGAGGGCATGAATGCTCTCGGATACAAGTTTCTGCATGGCACTGGCGTTGCCGCCGATCCCGTGCGCGCCGTTCACTGGTTCTGCATGGCCGTTTCCAACGGCAACCCACGCGGCATGAACAATCTCGCAATCATGCTCCAGAACGGCAATTATGTGCAGCGTGACGAAGCCGAAGCGCGCTCGCTCTGGAAACAGGCGGCGGATCTCGGGCATGCGAGCGCGATGATGAACTTGGGTCTGTCGTATCTGACGGGTTCGGGGCGCGATCCGGCCACGGCACAGCAGTGGATCGTTCGGGCGGCGCAAAAAGGGCAGCCGAGAGCGCTGGCGCTTCTGCAGGCGAACGGTTACAGCGGGCCGTTGCCCGCGCCATTCGATGAGGCGGCCCTTATGATTCCCGCCGTAAAGAACGCCTCCGGGCGCGCAAAAATATGCGGGTTGGTGGCTTAGCGAGTGAGATTGCCATGACGATCATCGACACCAACAAGCTCGAAGCCCTTGAGAAAAGGCCCGGCTGGCGTGGCCATATCTTCCATTCGCAGACCATGACCTTTGCCCATTGGGACTTCAGCAAGGGCGCGACCATCCATCGCCACGATCATGAGCAGGAAGAGGTCTGGCATGTCGTCGAAGGCAAGCTGGAATTGACCATCGGCGGCGAGTCGCAAATCGCGGGACCCGGCATGGTCGCCATCGTGCCGCCGCACGCGGCGCATGACGTCAGGGCTCTGACCGACGGCAAGGCCATCGTGGCGGATTTTCCGCTGCGCAAGGATTTCCGATAACCGCCTCCATGACCGGTTTCCGATTCGCGCTCCACGCAACCGACGGCGCCGCCCGCACCGGCACGATCACGACGCCGCGCGGGGAAATCCGCACGCCCGCCTTCATGCCGCTCGGCACCGCCGGCACCGTGAAGGCGATGCTGCCGGAGCAGGTGCGCGAGACCGGCGCGGACATCGTTCTCGGCAACACTTATCACCTGATGCTGCGCCCCGGTGCGGAGCGCGTCGCGCGGCTCGGCGGCCTGCACAAATTCATGGGCTGGGAGCGGCCGATCCTCACCGACTCCGGCGGCTTCCAGGTGATGTCGCTGTCCGATTTGCGCAAGATCACGGAAGAGGGCGTGCGCTTCCGCTCGCATATCGACGGCAGCGAACATTTCCTGTCGCCGGAACGCGCGATGGAAATCCAGCGCCTGCTTGGCTCCGATATCCAGATGGTGCTCGACGAATGCCCGCGATTGCCCGCGAGTGAAGCGGAGATAGAGAAATCTCTGGCGCTGTCGATGCGCTGGGCGAAGCGATCCAAAGCGGCGTTCGGCGAGCAGCCAGACCGCGCCTGTTTCGGCATCGTGCAGGGCGGCACTTTCGCGCATCTGCGCAAGCGCTCTGCGGAGGAGCTTTGGGAGATCGGCTTCGATGGTTATGCGGTGGGAGGCCTCGCAGTCGGCGAGCCGCAAGCCGTGATGTTCGAGACGCTGGACGCGGTGATGCCGCATCTCCCCGCCGACCGGCCGCGCTACCTGATGGGTGTCGGCAAGCCCGACGATATCGTGGGCGCGGTGCTGCGCGGCATCGACATGTTCGACTGCGTGATCCCCACGCGCGCCGGCCGCACCGCGCAAGCCTTCACGCGCGAGGGCCCGCTCAACCTGCGCAACGCGCGCCATGCCGAAGACAGCGCCCCGCTGGACTCGGCCTGCCGCTGCCCGGCCTGCCGCCAGTTCAGCCGCGCTTATCTGCACCACGTCGTGAAGGCCAATGAGATCATCGCCTCGATGCTGCTCACCTGGCACAACTTGACCTACTACCAGGACCTGATGGCCGGTCTGCGCGCGGCCATCGCGGCGGGCACCAGCGCCGCCTTCGCTGCGGATGTGGCGGCCGCCTACCCCCGCGAGACCTGAAAAAGCTTCATTGACCGGCGCGGACGCGGCTTTTATGGTCCGCCGCCTTCGGGCCCGTAGCTCAGTGGTAGAGCATTTGACTTTTAATCAAAGGGTCGATGGTTCAATCCCATCCGGGCTCACCAGTTTCCTCACGCAGCGCCGCCCATTTCCGCCAAGCCTTGTTGCGGCGAAAGGGTTGGTGTCCAGCCGGTGAGGGCCGAAAATCCCCGCGAATCGAATTGCAGGGAGCCGACGAGCTGGTCGGCCATCGCACCGCGCCCGAGCGCGCGCAGGCCGGCGTGAAGCAGGCTTGGCGGAACCGGAATCAGCCGTGCAGCGCGTCCCGTTCCAGCAGCGATTGCTTGAATCGTCGCACGTGTGGAAAGACTTGCGGAATCGGCGATGACATGGGCTTTGGACATCTGTCCGGTGAACCGGATCGCCGCTTCGATCGCGCTGCACAGGTTTTCGCGCGCGAGATAGGTCCGGCGGTTTTGCGTGACGCGGCCGAAAGGCAGCGGCAGTCCGCGCCGGATCGCGCCGGTCAGCCGCGCGAAATTTCCCGGCGCGCCGGGACCATAGACGATCGGAGGCCGCAGGATCGCGAGCGACAGCGCGTGTCGCGCGGCGATCTCGCGCAGAGTATTCTCCGCTTCGAGCTTTGAGGCGCCATAGGGCGTCTTGGGATCGGTTGGCGTGTTGTCGTCCAAAGTGTCCGCTGCGCTGTTGCGCCCGAAGACGGCGACGGAGCTGATGAAGACGAATTTGCGGACGCCGGCTTTCACCCCGGCTTCAGCCGTTGCGCGCGCCATATCGACATTCACGTGGCGGAATTGCGCCAAC
>DATNNS010000127.1:0-4088 GCA_035601715.1 Rhizomicrobium sp. | reverse complement strand
CGAAGGCGGCGAAGTCGGGGAGGATCGCCGCCATCGCGCGCTCACGAGCCGCTGCCGCCGGTCGCCTGATCGACCTGCTTCTGGTTGATCTTGACGCCGAGCTTGCCCCGCGCCGCCATCGCCACCGACGTTCCGATGTCGTCCGCGGCGCTGGTGCTGACCTGCTGGATGAACTTCTGATATTCGGGATTGGCGGTCGGCGCCGGCGGATGAAAGACGCCGGTGACCAGCGCCACGATATAGCCGTCCCCGGTCGCGGCCGGGCCCGCCACCGCCTTGCCTGGCGGCACGGCGTAAATCCGCGTCACGAGCTCGGCCGGCAGATCGCCGCTGGCCGTGTCGCGCGACAGCGCGTCGCTGCTCTTGGGCGTGGCGCCGAGCGTCTTGGCGACGGGCGCCAGCGAATGCTGCGCGCTTGCCTGCGCCGCCAGCGCGTCGGCTTTCCGTGCTAGCGCTTTCTGATGCGCATCGGCCAGCCACATCGCCAGCGCCTGAGAGCGCACAGCCGCGAAGGGCTTCAGCTTCTTCGGCGTCACGCTGTCGATCTTCAGCACGTAATGGTGACCGTCCTTGACGGCGAACGGATCGCCGTCCTGGTCGACTTCGCTCTTGAAGATCTGATCGAGGATTTCGGGATCGGCCGGAACGTTGGCCTTGCTGCCGTCGGGCGTCAGCCCGCTCTGGTCGACGGCGGGAACATGGACGACGCGCATGCCGACCTTCTTGGCCGCTTCGGGGAGGCTCGCGCCGGCGCTGCTCGCGTCGGTGTAGGCGGAATCGACGTCGTCGAGCTTGCTGGCGGCGAGGCGCGCCGTGAGATCCTTTGTGATGTCGTCCTTCACGTCGGCGAGCGTCTTGGTCGTGCCGGGCGCGATCTTGGTGACGTGGAACAGGGCATAGCCGGCGATGTTTTTGACGGGTTGCGTCACACCGTTTGGCGGCAGCGCGAACACCGCGTCGCCGCGGTCGGAGAGCGACGATTTGGTCACCGTCCCCAAACTGACCGGCGCGGTGCCGAGCGATTTGGCGAGATCGGCGAAGCTCATGCCGCCGTCGATCTTGGTGCGCGCCGCCTTGGCGCTGGCTGCGTCGCGGAAGTTGAGCTGCTCGACGTCGCGCGTCTCGGGGATCACATAGGCGTAGCGTGGGTCGTCTTTTCGCTGGTCATATTCCTGGCTGATCTGGGTGTCGCTGATTTTGGTCTGGCCCGTGATGTCCTCCGGCCCGATCACGGCATAGGTGACCTCGCGATATTCCGGCATGCTGAAGCGGTCGGGATTGGCCTTCACATAGGCCGTCAGCACGGCGTCGCCTGGATCGGCGATGGTGCCCGCGGCCGCGGCCGGCACGACGACATATTGCACGGCGCGTTTCTCGTTCAGATAGTCGAACAGCGCGTGGCCGAGGCCGGCGGAAATCAGGAAGCCATTGCGCGTCGCCGCCAGCAGCTGGTCGCGTGCGGTGTCGCTGCGGGTGGAGTCAATGAAGCCCTGCTCGGTATAGCCGATCTCCTGCAGCCGCTGCTGCAGGACCTGATGGTCGAACGTGCCGAGCTGGCCGGTGAAGGCGGGATTGGAGCGTATCTGGGCCGTGACCTGCGCGTCGCTGACCGTGAGGCCGAGCTTGCCCACCTCTTCGTCGAGCGCCGTGCGGTTGATAATGCTTTGCAAGACGCGGTCGGGCACGCCCTGTTTCTGCGCCTCCTCCTGCGTGATGTCCTTGCCGCTGCGCGCGCCCAGATTGCGCAGGAAGTTCTGGTAGTCGCGCTGGAATGCCTCGACGGGAATCTGAGTGCCGCCGACGGTGGCCACGCTGGTGTCGCCGCCGCCGCCGCGGAACACGTCGGCGATGCCCCAGACGCCGAAGCTGGCCGCCAGCCCCACGAGCAGGACGGACGACACCCTGGACTTGGCGACTTTGCGCATTTGCTGAAGCATGAAACGTCCCGTGGCGGCGAAAGGCGGCGGATGATAGGGAGGGGGTCGGGCTAGGGCAAGGCGCGCCGGGAATGGGAAGCTGGGCCGATTTCTTCGTGGCGGAGCTGGGGGCAGCGGCCGCGCTCACCGGCCTCGTCATCGTCGGCATCTCGATCAACATCGCGCGCATCCTGGCCGAGCCGGGCCTGCCCGGACGCGCCGCCGAAACGCTGGTGACGCCGGCAGGGGTGATGATCGCGTCGACCTACGCGCTGGTGCCGCACCAGCCGGACTGGCTGTTCGGCCTCGAGCTGGTGACGACGGGGATCGTCATGTGGGCGATCCCGACGCGCATCCAGATCCGCGCCATTCGCGCCGGTCATGGACAGATCGGGCCGGCCTGGGGCTTCCCGCGCGTCGCACTCGCGCTGTTTTCGAGCTGGCCGTTCATCGTCTGCGGCGTGCTGGTGTTGCAGCATGCCGCCGGCGCGCTTTATTGGATCGTGCCGGGCGTGGTGGTGGCGCTGATCGCGACGGTCATCAACGCCTGGGTGCTGCTCGTCGAAATTCTGCGCTGAGGATCACATGCGCCCGCTGATCGCCGGAAACTGGAAGATGAACGGTCTCGCTGCGTCGCTGGCGGAGATCGAAGCGGTTTGCGAGGCCGTGGTCGTGCAGCCGCCGCCGGCCGACGTGCTGATCTGCCCGCCCGCAACGCTGATCGCGCAGGCGGTGTGGCAAGCCAAGGGGCGTATCGCGATCGGCGGGCAGGATTGCCACCCCGAAATCTCCGGCGCGTTCACCGGCGATGTGAGCGCGCAGATGCTGTTGGATGCCGGCGCTGCCGCCGTGATCGTCGGTCATTCCGAGCGCCGCCAGCTGCACGGTGAAACCGACGCGCTGGTGATGGCCAAGGCGCAAGCCGCGTGGCGCGCAGGATTGCTTGCCATCATCTGCATCGGTGAGAGCGACGCGCAGCGCGATGGCGGCGATGCGCTCAAGGTCTGCGGCGCACAACTCGCGGGCAGCGTTCCCAGCGGCGCGACGGCGGAGAACACGGCCATCGCCTATGAGCCGATCTGGGCCATCGGCACCGGCAAGACCGCGACGGCGCGCGATATCGCGGAGATGCACGCCTATGTCCGCCATTGCCTCACGGGGCGTTTCGGCGCGGCGGCGGACGCGGTGCGGATTCTTTATGGCGGCTCGGTCAAACCGGGCAACGCGCGGGAAATCCTCGCCGTGCCGGAAGTCGGCGGCGCGCTGGTCGGCGGCTCGAGCCTGAAGGCGGCCGAATTCCGCGCCATTTTCGAGGCGGCGCCAAAGCGTTAACCAGCACGCGCCACGCTTCCTTAACGGACCCTGCCGCATTGTTACCGTGACGCGGGATGCGGCCCCATGACGAGACTTTCCTTCGAGAACGCCGAGACGCTGATCTACGACCCGGTGTCGGGCAATCGGGCGGCGACGCGCGCGGCGCTCTACAATCTCGGCTTTCGCCAGATCGAGACCGTCGCGACGCTCGAAGCGTTCGCCGACAGCGTCAAGCGCCGGCCGCCCGACCTCGCGCTGTGCGAATCGCAGGGCGCCGAAAACGAACTGTGCGAGATGATCCAAGGTCTCAGGCAAGGCGCCGACGGCTACAATCCGTTCATCGTCATCGTCGTGACGGCGTGGGAGAATTCCGCCGCACTGGTGACGCGCGTGCTCAATTCGGGCGCCGACGATCTGCTGCTCCGGCCGTTCTCGACGTCGCTGCTGGGCAGCCGCATCCGCAGCCATAGCGAGAAGCGCAAGAGCTTCGTCATCACCTCCGACTATGTCGGCCCGGACCGCCGCAGCGATGCCGCGCGGCCGTCGAATGTCGAGCTGTTCGAGCCGCCCAATTCGCTCAAGATGAAGGCGCAGGAGCGGCTCGCATCTGACGAGATCAACCAGCGTCTCGACGCGCAGCTCAAGACGGCGCGCGAAATGCTGACCAGCGAGAAGCTGCGCCGCGACGCGTTCCAGATCTGCGTGCTGTGGCGCCTGTTGCAGGGCCATGTGCCGGGCTCGGAAAAATACATGGCCGAGCTTGCCAAGCTCAAGTCCGTCACCAATACGGTCGCGGCGCGCTGCCTTGGCAGCGAATTCGAGTCCGCCGCCGAATGGTGCGACAGCGTGACGGCGGCG
>DATNNS010000126.1:0-2158 GCA_035601715.1 Rhizomicrobium sp. | reverse complement strand
AGGCTGGCGCGCCGCAGCAGGGTCGAAGCCGCGTCGCCCATCTGGACACTGGCTATTCCGATCATCAAACCACGCCTCAGTTTCTGAACCGGAACCTGCAGAAAAATTTCGTCGACAAAGACCGGCCGGACGACGCGACCGACATCGCCTGGGGCGCGCTCAGCAATCCCGGCCACGGCACTGGCACGCTCGGCATCCTCGCCGGCAAGGCGATTGGCGCTGGCGCGCCACTCGGATGCGCGCCGAACGCCGAAGTTGTGCCGGTGCGCGTCGCCAACAGCGTCGTGCTCTTCTACAACAGCGCCATCGCGCGCGCTTTCGACTATGTCCATCAGCTCAGCCAGGACCCGAAGACTCGCGTCGATATCATCACGATGAGCATGGGCGGCCTCGCATCGCAGGCGTGGGCGGATGCGGTCAACGCTCTTTACGACCAGGGCGTCTTCGTCGTGACAGCGGCGGGCAACAACTACGACGACCTGCCGACCCGCAACATCGTCTTTCCCGCCCGCTTCAAGCGTGTCGTCGCGGCCTGCGGCGCGATGGCGGATCACACGCCCTACGCCGATCTCGCCCCGCGCCTGATGGCCGGCAATTACGGCCCTGACGACAAGATGGCGACGGCGATCTCCGCTTCGACGCCGAACACTCCCTGGGCGCGCATGGGCTGCGCCGCGACGATTGACCTGGACGGCTCGGGGACGTCATCGGCGACTCCCCAGGTCGCCGCCGCATCGGCCTTGTGGGTCCAGGTTCATCGCGCCGCGGTCGACGCCTATCCCGCCGGCTGGATGCGCATCGAAGCGATTCGTCAGGCGCTATTCCAGTCGGCGGCGGCCAACGCCAAAGAGAAGCGCCGGCTGGGTCACGGCGAACTGAAGGCGCGCGCCGCGCTGGACGTCGCGCCGGCGGAAGCCGCCGCCCTTCACCGGCAGCCAGAGGACTCAGCCGACTTTCCCTTCCTGGACACCCTTCTCGGCAAGGATCTCGGAATCGCCGCGGACGGGCGGCGGCGCATGCTGCATCTTGAGGCGTTGCAGCTGTCGCAGTCGGCCGCGGTCGAAACGGCGCTCGCAGGCGTGTCACACCCCGAGCAGCTGACGCCTAAAGATAGGCTCAGGCTCACCGAAGCGCTGTTGTCGCAACCCGGCATTTCGGCGGCTCTCAAAGTTGCGCTCGAGAGCGCGAACCAGACCAGCCCGGCGCCGCAGAAACCGCCATCCAAGTCGAGCGCGATCGAAGCGTTCAACCTGAAAAATGCGAAAGATCCGCCGATCGCCGCGCCGGAGCGCCGAAGGCTCCGGGTGTTCGCGATCGATCCTTCGATGAAGACCGATCTCGCGACCGCCGCAATCAACGAGGCGGTTATCGACGTGCGGTGGGAGGACAAGCTTCAGCCGGGTCCGATTGGCGAATATGTTGAGGTCATCGACGTCGATCCGGCGAGCAGCCGCGCCTACGCGCCGGTTGATCTCAACCATCCGCACCTCTTGCCTCAGGACGGCCTTCCGCCCTCTGAGGCTGTTCCGCAGTTCCACCAGCAGATGTGTTACGCGGTGGTGATGCGCACGATCGAATATTTCGAGCAGGCGCTTGGTCGCGTAGCGCTGTGGTCGCCGCATTGGTTTCAGGATAAGGACGGACACTGGCGTCACGAGTATGTGCAACGGCTGCGTGTCTATCCACACGGGCTCCGGGCTGAGAACGCTTTCTACAGCCCCGATCGCAAGGCGCTTCTGCTCGGCTATTTCAAGGCGACCGAGGCGACCGCGGGTCTCGGGCTGCCGCACGGAATGGTGTTTAGCGCACTTTCCCACGACGTCGTCGCGCACGAGACCACACACGCGCTGCTCGACGGCCTGCATCGCCGCTTCACCGAGCCGACCAATCCGGACGTTCTCGCCTTCCACGAAGCCTTCGCCGACATGGTCGCGCTATTCCAGCACTTCACGCTGCGCGAGGCGCTCCTGGATCAGATCCACAAGACCGGCGGTGATCTCGGTCAGGAAAATCTCCTTGCCAAGCTGGCGGTGCAGTTCGGCCAAGCGATGAACGGCAACTATGGCGCGCTGCGCGACGCAATCGGAACGTTCGATGCGGTGTCGAATACGTGGAAGCCTGCCCCACCCGAACGAACCAACTACGATCCGAACAAGGA
>DATNNS010000125.1:0-10392 GCA_035601715.1 Rhizomicrobium sp. | reverse complement strand
GTTGGCCGCTGTGCGCAAGCGGGACACATTTCCCAGCGTTAACACCGTGACATTAATCTTGCGGCGCGACCGAAACCTTCGTTTTCACGGAATTGGCGATGAAACATTCGCCATGGGATTGGTGATGAATCAATTCCAAAGTCGCCCGATCGACATTGGTCCCGGCCGCGAAACGCACCTGCGGACGCAAGGTGACGTGCGCCATCCAGAGCTTGCCGCCCTCGCCTTTTTCCAGCGCGCCGGAGGCATCGTCTTCATAGGAATCGACGACCAGGCGCTTGCGGGCGCAGATCGCGAGGAAGGTCAGCATGTGACAGCTCGAGAGCGAGCCGACAAAGGCTTCTTCCGGATCGACGCGCCCGGCATCGCCCTTGAATTCCGCCGCCGAGGACGCCGGCAACACGATCGCCCCGTCCTTGAAGCGAACCTCATGCGCCCGGTTGTAGCTGTCGTAAGTGAAATCGGCGCTGGTGCGGCTCCAGCGGACGGAAGCGTGGTGGGTGGACATGGATTCCTCCTTGTCTTCCCCCGTTTACGGGAGAAGTCCCGAGCATAGCGAGGGGAAGGGGGTGTGTCCGCGGCGCTTTCCCCCTCCGGCGCGCGTACCGCGCGCCTCCTCCCCCGTAAACGGGGGAGGAAAAATCACACCGCCTTCAGCGCCTGCGCCAGATCCTCGCAAAGATCTTCGGCATCTTCGAGCCCGACGGACAACCGCAGCATCCCGTCGGTGACGCCCAGTTCCCCGCGCGCTTCCGGCTTCAGGCGCTGATGCGTCGTCGTCGCGGGGTGGGTGATCAGGCTTTTGGCGTCGCCCAGATTGTTGGAGATGTCGATCAGCGTCAGCGCGTTGGCGAAGCGGAACGCCGCCGCCTTGCCGCCCTCGATCGAGCCCGCCTTCACCTCAAACGTCACCACGCCGCCGCCGGCCGACATCTGCGCGCGCGCCAGCTTGTGCTGCGGGTGATCGTCGCGGAAGGGGTAGAGCACGCGCATGACCTTGTTCTGCCCGGCCAGAAAATCGGCGACCGCCGCCGCATTCGCGCAATGCGCGGCCATGCGCAGGTCCAGCGTCTCCAGACTCTTCAGATGCACCCAGGCATTGAACGGGCTCATCGACGGGCCGGTGTTGCGCAGGAAAATCTGCAGATGGTCTTTCAGGAAATCCTCGCGACACAGGATCACCCCGCCCAGCGCGCGGCCCTGCCCGTCGATATATTTGGTCGAGGAATGGATGACGATGTCGGCGCCGAATTCGAACGGCCGCTGCAGCACCGGCGAGGCAAAGGCGTTGTCCACGATCAACAGCGCGCCGCCGTCATGGGCGATCTTCGCGACCGCCTTCAGATCGACGATGGCAAGCGTCGGATTGGCGGGCGTTTCAAGGAAGATCATCTTGGTCTGCGGCCGCATCGCCGCGCGCCATTGCGCGATGTCGTCGCCGTCGACCAGCGTGTGCGCGATCCCGAAGCGCGACAGCACCTCCTCGATCACATAGCGGCAAGCGCCGAACATCGCCTTGGCCGCAACCACATGATCGCCGGTCCGGAGCGCGCAGAGGAACGTCGCGGTGACCGCCGCCATGCCGCTCGCCGTCGCGCGCGCGACGGGGGTGCCTTCGAGCGCCGCCATCCGCGCCTCGAACATCGCGGTCGTGGGATTGCCGTAGCGGGTGTAGAGAAACCCGTCGTCCTGGCCTTTGAAACGCGCCTCGGCCTGCTCGGCCGCGTCATAGGCATAACCCGACGTGAGGAACAGCGCTTCGCTGGTTTCCTGGAACGGCGTGCGCGACTGCCCGCCGCGCACAGCCTGCGTGCGCGCGCGCCATTTGCCGGACTTCTTGTTCGTCGCCATCCTTCAGGGTTCGCTTCGCTCGCACCTCAGGATGACGATATCGTTGCCTTGTCGGGTGAGGTCAAGATGAATAAGGTCGCCCTCATCCTGAGGCGCGAGCCGAAGGCGAGCCCGAAGGATGTTCATGAAGACCATCAGCCACCATTCCGCACTCATCTATGTGATGGTTCTCATCGCCGCGTCCGACCGCTCGATCAGCGAGAGCGAGCTGCGCGCGATTGGCACCCTGGTCAAAAGCCTGCCTGTCTTTCGCGATTTCGAGGAGCACCGCCTGGTGTCCGTCTCGCAGGAATGCGCCGCGATCCTGACCGAGGACGACGGGCTGGACGCCGTGCTGGGCCTCATCAAGGAGGCGCTGCCCGAGCATCTGCGCGAGACCGCCTATTGGCTGGCGCTCGAAGTGGCGCTGGCGGATTCGCGCGTGATGCTGGAGGAAATCCGCGTGCTGGAGATGATCCGACGCACGCTCGGCATCGAGCGGCTGGCATCGGCCGCACTCGAGCGCGCGGCGCGGGCGCGCTACCAGGTGGCCTGACGCCATGAAGCGCCTGCTGCTGCTGCGTCACGCCAAGGCCGTCCGCGACAGCGCCGATGGCGACCACGAACGGGAATTGAACGCGCGCGGCCGCGCCAATGCCGCCACCCTCGGCGCCTTCCTGCAGAAGAGCGGCCTGGCGCCCGACCTGGTGCTGTGCTCGACCGCCAAGCGCACGGTCGAAACCTGGGAGCTGGTGGCCGAAGAACTTGGCCTCGCCGCGAAAGTCGAATTCCTCGATGCGCTTTATCTGGCGTCGGCGAAAAAAATCCAGACCATCGTGCGCAATGCCGCGGGCGGAACGCTGCTGGTGATCGCCCACAACCCCGGCATCGAGGAATGCGCCGCCGAGCTCGCCCGCAAGTCCGCCATGGACGACGAAGCCGCGCGTCTGGACAATCTCAGGCAGAAATATCCGACCTGCGCGCTCGCGGTGCTGGAGTTCGAGATCGCGGGCTGGAAAGAGCTTGCGCCGTCCAGCGGCGTGCTGGCCGCGTTCGTCAGGCCAAAGGATCTGGAATAACGCGCCGCGAGGGCCTAACGCACCGCCGTCTTTTCCGCGAGCGCCAGTTTCTTCCAGCCGAATGCGGCCTCCGGCACGGCATCGCCCATCGTCTGTGCGACGCGTTCGGCGATCAGCCGTCCGCCCATCTTTTCGTAGAAGAACCGCGCGTTGTTCTTCGCATGCGCCCAGATCACGCAGGAGACAAAGCCCTGCTGGCGCAGATTGAAGAACGCGGCGCCCAGCAAGGCGCGGCCGGCGCCGCCGCCGAAATGGGCGGGATCGACATAGAGCGTATAGACCTCGCCATCCAGGCCGAGCGACGAATCGCGCGCCGGACCGAAGCTCGTCATGCCGACGACGCCAAGCTGCGGACGCTCGGCGACCAGCACCGTCTCGCGCCGGTGCGCGGCGATGGCGGCGCGCCAGCGCGCGGTCTGGCCCTTGGGCGTCATCGCGCACAACCGCTGCTGGGAGAGGATGCCGGGATAGGTATCCTGCCAGGATTCGATATAGACGCGCGCGATGTCGGCGGCGTCGTCGAGCCTTGCCTGTCGGATATGAACCGCGTTGTCCATTCGCGAAGATTGAACTGCGTTTGCGCGGTCGGCAAGTGCTTCGTCACCCGGCACGGCGGTCAGGACGGACCGCGATGTGACTCCGCGCCGCAACACGGTGGCCGGAATATGGCGGGTGCGCGCGCGCCGCACGCACAATCCTGTTTTGCTTTTCGCCAAACAGGGTTACACTCCAAATCAAATCGAACGTGCCTGAGAATCGCCCTGTGTCGGGCGAAATTGGGGGGCCGTCGGGTTTGCAGGCAGGAAGCGTCAGTCGGTCGAGACAGTCGCGCGCAAAAACCGCGCGGATGAGCGGTTTTGCGCGGGTTGCAAAACCGCAATCCGGAACCGGCAGAAGTGGTTAAGGTTTGTTTCACGGGGGAGTGAGAGAATATTTACGAGCGTTGGTTGCATCCGCCTTGTCACGCCGCCGAAGGGTCACGACATAGAGTCTTGGAAGGGCGTGCTGGCGTAAGAGGAGCCGGGATCGATGAGCACGCTTGATGTATTCGACATCTTCAGCCGCGACTATGCCCGCGAGCGATTCGAAACGATGAGCCTGCGGGACTGGCTGCTGGCCGCCCGCGACGACAAGATGTTCTACGCCAGCCCCTCCGAGCGGATGGTGGCGGCGATCGGCGAGCCCGACCTGATCGACACCGCCCAGGATTCGCGCCTCGGCCGCATGTTCTTCAACCGCACGATCAAATCCTATCCGGTGTTCGACGGTTTCTTCGGCATGGAAGACACCATCGAGCGCATCGTGGGCTATTTCAAGCATGCCGCCCAGGGCCTCGAGGAGAAGCGCCAGATACTCTACCTGCTGGGCCCGGTCGGCGGCGGCAAGTCGTCGCTTGCCGAGCGGCTCAAGGATCTGATGGAGAAGCATCCGATCTATGTGCTGAAGGCGGGCGACGCGATCAGCCCGGTTTTCGAATCACCCCTCGGGCTATTCCGCTCTCCCGAATTGTCCTCGCTGCTGGCCGACAAATACGGCATCGAGAAGCACCGCACCGGGCAGGTGATGAGCCCGTGGGCCGTGAAGCGGCTGGACGAATTCGGCGGCGATATCTCGAAGTTCGAGGTCGCGCGGCTTTATCCTTCCAAGCTGCGCCAGTTCGCCGTCGCCAAGACCGAGCCGGGCGATGAGAACAACCAGGATATCTCCAGCCTCGTCGGCAAGGTCGATATCAGGAAGCTGGAGCATTTCAGCCAGAACGACCCGGACGCCTATTCCTTCTCGGGCGGGCTGTGCCGCGCCAATCAGGGGCTTCTCGAATTCGTCGAGATGTTCAAGGCACCGATCAAGGTCCTGCATCCGCTGCTGACCGCGACGCAGGAAGGCAATTATATCGGCACCGAAACGCTCGGGCCGATCCCGTTCAACGGCATCATCCTGGCCCATTCCAACGAAGCGGAATGGACGGTGTTCAAGGCCAACCGCAACAACGAAGCGTTCCTCGACCGCATCAGCGTGGTCACCGTACCCTATTCGCTGCGCGTGACCGAGGAGACCGCGATCTACAAGAAGCTGCTCAAGGGCAGCAACCTCGACGGCACGCCCTGCGCGCCGGAGACGCTGGAGATGCTGGCCAAGTTCTGCGTCATGACGCGGCTCAAGGAGCATGAGAATTCCAACCTCACCTCCAAGATGCGCGTCTATGACGGCGAGAAGCTGAAGGACACCGATCCCAAGGCCAAGACCCTGCAGGAATACAAGGACGCCGCCGGCGTCGACGAAGGCATGACCGGCATCTCCACCCGCTTCGCTTACAAGACGCTGTCGGAGACCTTCAACTTCGACCACACCGAAGTGGCCGCCGATCCGGTGCATCTGATGTTCGTGCTCGAGCAGGCGATCAAGCGCGACCAGATGCCCGACGACACCGAGAAGAAATATCTCGAATTCATCAAGGCGGAGCTGGCGCCCCGCTATGCCGAGTTCATCGGCAAGGAAATCCAGAAGGCCTATCTCGAAAGCTACGGCGAATACGGCCAGAACCTGTTCGACCGCTACATCGCCTATGCCGACGCCTGGATCGAGGACCAGGATTTCAAGGATGCCGATACCGGGCAGCTGCTCGACCGCGGCGCGCTCGACGGCGAATTGTCGAAGATCGAGAAGCCCGCCGGCATCGCCAACCCCAAGGATTTCCGCAACGAGGTGGTGAAGTTCGCGCTGCGCTACCGCGCCCAGCATGACGGCAAGAATCCGGCCTGGACGGCGTATGAAAAAATCCGCTCGGTGATCGAGAAGCGGATGTTCACGCAGGTAGAGGATTTGCTGCCCGTCATCAGCTTCGAGTCCAAGAAGGACAGCGACACGCAGACCAAGCACAACGAGTTCATCAAGCGCATGCTCGCGCGCGGCTACACGCCCCGCCAGGTGCGCCGGCTCGTCGAATGGTACATGCGCGTGAACAAGGCGGGGTAGCTCCACGCGGAGCAATCCGATGACCCACTTCATCGACCGCCGCCTGAATCCGAAGGGCAAGAGCCTCGGCAACCGCCAGCGATTCCTGCGGCGCGCGCGCACGCAGATTCGCGAGGCGGTGCAGAAGTCGCTGAAGGACGCGGCCGTCGCCGATCTCGCCGCCGACCGCAAGATCAAGATTTCCACCAAGGGCACGCGCGAGCCGCGCTTTCGCCTCGATCCGCACGCCGGCGGCGAGCACGATTTCGTGCTGCCCGGCAACAAGAACTTCTCCCCCGGCGACGAGATCAAGAAGCCGCAATCGGGCGACGGCGGCGGGCGCGGCAAGGACGCGGCCGATTTCGCCGAAGGCGACGACGATTTCGAATTCACCATGCGCCAGGACGAAATCCTCGACATCTTCTTCGAGGATCTCGAACTGCCCAACCTGGTGCGCACCACGCTCAAGGAAACGCCCAACCGCACCTGGAAGCGCGCCGGCATCACCACCGCGGGCTCGCCCACCCAGATCAACCTGATCCGCACCATGCGCAACGCCCAAGGCCGCCGCCTCGCGCTGCGCCGGCCGAAGCTCAAGGACGTCGAGGCGCTTGAAACCGAACTCGGAGCGCTGGAGCGCGAGCCCGAGAGCGAAGAGAGGCGCGCGAAGATCAGCGCGCTGAAGGAAAAGATCGCGCGCGACACCGCCAAGCGCAAATGGGTCGGCTTCATCGATCCCGTCGACGTGCGCTTCAACGCGTTCAGCGAGCAGCCGGTGCCGACCAGCCAGGCGGTGATGTTCTGCCTGATGGATGTCTCCGGCTCGATGGGCGAGCGCGAGAAGGATCTGGCCAAGCGCTTCTACATGCTGCTGCACCTGTTCCTGCGCCGGCGCTACGAGCGCGTCGACATCGTCTTCATCCGCCACACCCATGACGCGCAGGAAGTCGACGAGCAGGAATTCTTCTATTCGCGCCAGTCCGGCGGCACGATCGTCTCGACCGCGCTCGACAAGATGCTGGAAATCCAGAAGGAGCGCTACGCCAGCGCCGATTGGAACATCTACGCCGCCCAGGCGAGCGACGGCTATACCCAATCCGGCGACGCGCGGCGCTGCGTGGAGATGCTCAACGACCAGATCATGCCGCTGTGCCAGTACTACGCCTATATCGAAATCCTGGACGAGCGCGAGATGGAAGTGTTCGCGAGCGACGATTCCGGCGCCGAGCTGTGGCGCGCCTATCGCACGGTGGCGGAGGGCTGGGCAAACTTCGCGACGAAACGGATTTCCAAGCCCGCCGACATCTTTCCGGTGTTCCGCGAGCTGTTCAAGAAGACGGAGGCCACATCGTGACGCGCGCGCCCTTCTGCACCTCCCCCTCGTGGGGAGGTCGAAAAGGCGAAGCCTTTTTGGGTGGGGGCGAAACCTGCCTGAACCGTCGCCCCTACCCGAAAAACTTCGCTGCGCTGCGTTTTTCGACCTCCCCACAAGGGGGAGGTGAAAAATGACGCCCCTCCTCTTCACCGAAGCCGAATGGGATTTCACGACGCTCGATCGCGCCTACAAGGCGATCGAGGATATCGCGCTGAACGATCTTGGCCTCGACGTCTATCCCAACCAGATCGAGGTGATCTCGTCGGAGCAGATGCTCGACGCCTATTCCTCGCTCGCCATGCCGCTGATGTACAATCACTGGTCGTTCGGCAAGCTGTTCGCGCGCGAGGACGCGATGTACCGCGCCGGCTATTCCGGCCTCGCCTATGAGATCGTGATCAATTCGAGCCCGTGCATTTCCTACCTGCTCGAGGAGAACTCGATGACCATGCAGGCGCTGGTGATGGCGCATGCGGCATTCGGGCACAATCATTTCTTCAAGAACAACTACCTGTTCCGCCAGTGGACCAACGCGGAAGGCATCCTCGACTATCTCGCCTTCGCCAAGAAATACATCGCCGCCTGCGAGGAGCGCCACGGCCGCGACGAGATGGAAGCGGTGCTGGATTCGGCGCACGCGCTGATGGATCAGGGCGTGTTCCGCTATCGCCGTCCGCCGCGCCCGTCGAAAGAACGCACCCAGGAAAAGCAGCGCGCGCGCACGAAATATGAAGAGGAAGCCTATAGCGAGTTGTGGCGCACCCTGCCCGCCGGCATCGAGCCGCCGGGCGCACCGGTCGTCCTCGACCCCGACGACGAGGACGATGACGGCACCATGAAACTGCCGGAGGAGAACATCCTCTATTTCCTGGAGAAGCATTCCCCGGCGCTGAAGCCGTGGCAGCGCGAGACGCTGCGCATCGTGCGCAACCTGTCGCAATATTTCTATCCGCAGAAGCAGACCAAGGTGATGAACGAAGGCTGCGCCACTTTCGTGCACCACGCGATCATGAACCGGCTCTACGACAAGGGGCTGATCGGCGAAGGCAACCTGCTCGAATTCCTCCACAGCCACACCTCGGTGGTGTTCCAGGCCGAATTCGACGACCGGCGCTATTCCGGGATCAATCCCTATGCGCTGGGCTACGGGATGATGGCCGACATCAAGCGCATCTGCGAGCAGCCGACGCCGGAAGACCGCGACTGGTTTCCGCAATTCGCCGGCTCAACCGATTACATGGCCGTGCTGCGCGACGCCTGGGCGAACTACCGCGACGAAAGCTTCATCGAGCAGTTCCTGTCGCCCAAGCTGATGCGCGATTTCCGGCTGTTCGGTCTGTTCGACCAGGCGGCCGAGCCGGTCTATCGCGTCAGCGCGATTCACAACGAGGCCGGCTATCGGCGCGTGCGCACGGCCCTGGCGCGGCAGTATGACGTGGGAATCGGCGAGCCCAACATTCAGGTGCGCGCGGCCGATCTCAAAGGCGACCGCAAGCTCACGCTCGAACACCGCACCCATCGCGGCGTCCCGCTGCACGACAAGACGCGCGAAATGGTTCTCGCCCATGTCGAGCGATTGTGGGGCCACGAAGTGGCCCTGAAGGAAGTCGCGGACGACGCGGCTTAGGGCTGTGCCGGCGCCGTCGTTGTCGTCGCGGTTTTCGTGGCCGTTGACGGCGGGGACCACAGTCCCGAATAGATCAAACCGAACACCACCACCGCTGCAATGGCGATGCCGGCTATGATGGCGACTATGCGCGGGACATTCTCGTCCTTGTCGACGTCGTCGCCGGCGTGAAGCGGAGTTTCCATGGCTCTTGCCCTCCCAGGCGGCCGGCCACCGCCCGATTGAGCGGTGGGCATGCCGTAAGCCCACGGGTCGATTATAAAGGCTGGAGGGCCCGTCGTCACGGGAACGTGAGCTCAGGTGCCGACTTTATCGCCGGCCGGGCTCGTCACCACGACCTGCTCGATGGCGGTATTCGGCGCTTTCGCCGGCGCCGGCGCCGGCGCCCAGATCGCGCCCGCCAGCAACAGTGCCGTGCCGACGACGATCGCCATGTAGAGCGCCTTGGCGCCATAGACCTCGTTGTCCGACGTGTAATTTCTCATCTGCCTCTCCATTTGCGGCCGCCGGGCGAAGGGAAACGCCCCGGTTCCGACCACACGCGGGAGATAAACCCTTGAAGGCACTCCACAATGGTTTGGAGAGTCCCAGTGAGACGCGGTCAGCTATGCGCCCGAATCATGCGCAAGAGCCTTGTAAACCCCGCTCCGGCACACTACCGCGAACTTCATAATAGCGTCGTGAACACGAAGACGCCAACGATTACAGACAGTTGGCACCGAGCCGCGATGGCTCGCGCGTCAATGCGGATTGCACACGCTCGCGCCGGCGGTGCAGGTCAGCATGCGCTGGAGCGTGCGGATGCGCGCGTCGGTCTGTTGCTGGAGGCAATTGGCCATGTCCATCGGCCAGATCGAGCCGTCGTCCTCGCGCGGCCCGACTTCGTCGGCGCAGGTCTTGTCGCGATATTTGATCCAGCTCCGCTCGGATTGTTTCAGCCCGTCGCGGGACGCTTGGTCGGTCTTCGCTTCCATGACCCTTTTATAGACCGCGTTCAGCGCCGCGTCGGCAGCATCCGCATTCGCGTTGGCGCAGTCGTTGATGTCCATCTGGTTCATGGCGCCGCTGCAATCCTTGACCGGATAGAGCGGCGCATCCTTCGCGCCGGCCATCGCCGTCGCCACGACAAAGGCCGTCGTCATCGCCGCGCGCCACATGCTCGCACCCCCCCGCTGGCGGCGAAGGTTAGGCGCTCAACCGGTTTTGGGAAAGTGCGCTGCGAGATGGCCGGCGCAGGCTTCTATTCCGGCTACGAGACCGTCGGTCACGCGGCCAGCTTTGGCGGCGGCGGTGAAATCCGCGACGATGGCATTCCACGCCGCCTCACCCACCGCCGCATGCACCTTGGGCGTGGCGAGAAGCTCGACATAACGTTCCCCCAGAGAGACGAAGAACAGCAGCCCTTCCGAGGATGGCGACAGAATCCGCGCGGCGAATTCGCGACGCGCCAGCGCGCGAGCATGTTCGCGTTTGACATGCCCGGGAACCAGCAGGAGGCGCAGGGCAAACCAGTCGAACGCGAGCGCGAA
>DATNNS010000124.1:0-4353 GCA_035601715.1 Rhizomicrobium sp. | reverse complement strand
CGCCCCGCCGTGGCTGCTCTGGTGCGGCGCGGGCGTCGTCGCGGCCGGCTGGGCGCTGTTCATCTACGCCGTGGCGCGGCGGCTGCTCTGGATCCGCTCCCATCCCTTCGATTCCAACGGTTGAGACATGGTCGGACTGCTGCAAGACAAGGACCGCATCTTCACCAACATCTACGGTCTCCACGACTGGGGCCTGGAGGGCGCCAAACAGCGTGGCATCTGGAACGGCGTCGCCGACATGATGTCGATGACGCCCGAGTGGATCTGCGACCAGGTGAAGAATTCCGGCCTGCGCGGCCGCGGCGGCGCCGGCTTCAACACCGGGCTGAAGTGGACCTTCATGCCGAAGGAAGTCGGCGCCCGGCCGCACTACCTCGTCGTCAACGCCGACGAATCGGAGCCCGGCGCCTGCAAGGACCGCGAGATCCTGCGCTGGGAGCCGCACCGCCTGCTCGAGTCGTGCCTGATCGCCTGCCGCGCCATGCGGGCCCATGACTGCTTCATCTACATCCGCGGCGAGAACATCGAGGGCCGCGAGAACCTCGAGATCGCGGTCGCCGAGGCCGAAGCAGCCGGCCTGATCGGCATGGACAACAAGCTGGGATGGCCGTGCCGAATCCGCGTCGCCCACGGCGCCGGCGCCTACATCTGCGGCGACGAGATGGCGCTGCTGGAGAGCCTGGAAGGCAAGAAGGGCCAGCCGCGCCTCAAGCCGCCGTTCCCGGCGAATGCCGGCGTCTGGGGCTGCCCCACCACCGTCAACAATGTCGAGAGCATCGCGGTGGCGCCGACCATCCTGCGCCGGGGCGCGCCGTGGTTCGCCGGCATCGGGCGGCCGAACAACACGGGCACCAAGGTGTTCTGCATCTCCGGCCACGTGAACAAGCCCTGCAACGTCGAAGAAGAGATGGGCATCCCGCTCAAGGAGATCATCGAGCGTCATGCCGGCGGCGTGCGCGGCGGCTGGGACAATTTGCTCGCGATCATTCCCGGCGGCGCGTCCGTGCCGCTGATCCCCAAATCGATCTGCGACACCGTGCTGATGGACTTCGAATCGCTGAAGGATGTGCAGTCCGGCCTCGGCACCGCGGCCGTGATCGTGATGGACAAGTCTACCGATATCGTGAAGGCGATCACGCGGCTCGCCTATTTCTACAAGCATGAGAGCTGCGGCCAGTGCACGCCATGTCGCGAGGGCACCGGGTGGATGTGGCGCGTGATGAAGCGCATGACGGTCGGCGACTCGCAGCCCGGCGAAATCGATCTGCTCCAAGAAGTGACCAAGGAGGTGGAAGGCCACACGATCTGCGCGCTGGGCGACGCGGCGGCGTGGCCGATCCAGGGCCTGATCCGCCATTTCCGTCCGGAACTCGAGCGCCGCATGGCCGCGCGCAGACAAGCGGCGGAGTAGGCGATGTTCGAATCCCTCGCCGCCACGCAGACCATGATCACGATCATGCTGTTCATCCTGCTGATCGTCGCGCTGGGACAGGCGTTCCGCTGGCGCTCGCTGTCGGCCAAGCAGCTCTATCTCGCGCAATGCGACACGGCGCTGAAATTTCCGCGCTTCTCCAACCCCGATCTGATGAAGCTCGATCTGCGCGCGCTGACGGCGGACGGCGAGCGCGACACGTTCGAAGCCTATGAATGGTTCGTCGCGCGGCTGGTCTATGTGCTCGACGAGGTGCTGCGGCTGTGGCCGAGCTGGCGCTGGTACGCGGTCGCGAACACGCAGCTCGCCAACCACAAGCAATATTTCGCGTCGGACTACTACGCCAAGCAAAATTACTTTCCGCATTACAGCGCGCGCATGCGCACCATGATCCGCAAGCAGAGTGAGGCGTGATGGCGTCGCGCAAGCTCATCGTCAACGGCACTGAGATCGAGGCGGATGACAACATCACGCTGCTGCAGGCCTGTGAGCTGGCCGGCGCGGAGATTCCGCGCTTCTGCTATCACGAGCGGCTGTCGGTGGCCGGCAATTGCCGCATGTGCCTGGTCGAATGGGTCGGCGCGCCGAAGCCGCAAGCGTCGTGTGCATTGCAGGTGCGCGATATCATGCCGAACAAGGACGGCACGCCGGCCAGGATCAACACCAATTCGCCGATCGCCGCCAAGGCGCGCGAAGGGGTGATGGAATTCCTGCTGATCAACCATCCGCTCGATTGCCCGATCTGCGACCAGGGCGGCGAGTGCGATCTGCAGGACCAGGCGATGGGCTATGGCCGCGCCGCGTTTCACCGCTTCAACGAGAACAAGCGCGCGGTCGAAGACAAATATATGGGCCCGCTGGTCAAGACGATCATGACCCGCTGCATCCAGTGCACCCGCTGCGTAAGATTCGCGACGGAAGTCGCTGGTGTTCCCGATTTGGGAGCGACGGGCCGCGGCGAGGACATGGAGATCACGACGTATCTCGAGAAGGCGTTCGCCTCCGAACTCTCCGGCAACGTGGTCGATCTGTGCCCGGTGGGCGCGCTGACCTCGAAACCCTATGCGTTCAACGCGCGGCCGTGGGAATTGCGCAAGACCGAGTCCGTCGACGTGATGGACGCGCAGGGCTGCAACATCCGCGTCGACACGCGCGGGCCGCAGGTGCTGCGCGTGCTGCCGCGCCTCAACGAAGACGTCAACGAGGAATGGATTTCCGACAAGGCGCGACACGCCTGCGACGGCCTCAACCGCCAGCGCCTCGACACGCCTTACATCCGCAAGGCTGGCAAGCTGCAGCCCGCGACCTGGGCCGAAGCGTTCGCCGCGATCGCTGCGCGCGTCTCCGCGACCGGGCCTGAGAAAATGGCCGCCATCGTCGGCGATCTCGCCGCGGCGGAAGAGATCAAGGCGCTGAAGGATCTGATGGCCGCGCTCGGCGCCGCCAATCTGGAATGCCGGCAGGACGGCGCGAAGGTCGGAAGCGGCCCGCGCCAATCCTGGCTGTTCAATACCGGAATCGCAGGCGTCGAAGCCGCCGATGCGTTGCTCCTGATCGGCGCCAGTCCGCGCTGGGAAGCGCCGGTGCTCAACGCGCGCATCCGCAAGACCTGGACAAATTCGGCGATCAAAATTGCAAATGTCGGCGTGGCTTACGATCTCACCTATCCCGTCGAACAGCTTGGCGGTGCGGACGTTCTCTCCGGCATTGCGGACGGCAGCCACGCCTTCGCGAAAGTCCTGAAGGACGCCAAGCGGCCGATGATCGTCGTCGGTCCGGGCGCGTTTGCGCGGGCGGATGGCGCGGCCATTCTCAACCTCGCGGCGAAGATCGCCGCCGACACTGGCGCCATCGGCCCGGCGGGCACGGCGGCGGAGGGCGGCTGGATCGGGTTCAACGTGCTGCACACGGCCGCTAGCCGCGTCGCTGCGCTGGATTTGCAATTCGTCAAGGGCCGCGACATGGCGGGCATCCTGGACGGCGCGGCGAAAGGCGAGATCGATTTCGTCTATCTGCTCGGCGCAGACGAGTTCGATACCGCCAAGCTCGGCAAAGCCTTCGTCGTCTATCAGGGCACGCATGGCGACGCCGGCGCGCATCGCGCGGACGTGATCCTGCCGGGCGCGGCCTATACCGAGAAGGAAGGCCTCTACGCCAATTTCGAGGGCCGTGTGCAGCGGGCGGAGCGCGCCGCATTCCCGCCGGGTGAGGCCAAGGAGGACTGGGCGATCCTGCGCGCGCTGTCCGACGTGCTGGGCAAGCGTTTGCCTTACGACGACCGCGAGAGCTTGCGCCGCGCCATCGCCGCCGACGCGCCGCATTTCAACCTGCGCAACGAAGCGCCCGCGCATATGGGCGCCGATCCCGCGATCTGGAATGCCATCGGCGCGGCCGGGCCGATCGACATCAAGGCGCCGCTCCAATCGCCGATTCGCGATTTCTATCTCACCAATCCGATCGCGCGCGCGAGCGTGACCATGGCCGAATGCAGCCGCGTCTTCGTGACGGGCGTGGCCCAGATGGCGGCGGAGTAGGCGATGTTCCTGGTTCCCTTCTTCCAGAGCCACGGATTGCCCTACGCCTGGGCCTGGACCTTGAGCCAGATCGTCGTCATCGGCGTGTTCGAGGTCGCGCTGCTGGTTTCGATCGCGTTCTTCCTGCTCGCCGACCGCAAGATCTGGGCGGCCGTGCAGATGCGCCGCGGGCCGAATGTGGTGGGACCGTTCGGCCTACTGCAGACCATCGCCGACGCACTCAAATTCTTCTTCAAGGAAGTGGTCATCCCCGCCGGCGCCAACAAGGTGCTGTTCCTGCTGGCGCCGCTGGTGACGGCGACGCTCGCCTTCGCGGGCTGGGCGGTGGTGCCGTTCGATAATGGCTGGGTGGTGGCCGACATCAACGTGGGCGTGCTCTACGTCTTC
>DATNNS010000123.1:0-10892 GCA_035601715.1 Rhizomicrobium sp. | reverse complement strand
TATCACCTTCGACGAGCTGCGCGCGACCTATCGCGACGCGACGCGCGGCTTGATCCGCGGCGGCGCCGACCTGCTGATGATCGAGACCATCTTCGACACGCTGAACGCCAAGGCGGCGATCTTCGCCATCGAGGAAGTGTTCGCGGAACTGGGCGAGCGCCTGCCGATCTGGATTTCCGGCACGATCACCGACCTGTCGGGCCGCACGCTCACCGGCCAGACCACCGAAGCGTTCTGGCATTCGGTGCGCCATGCCAGGCCGTTCGCGGTGGGCCTCAACTGCGCGCTCGGCGCCCGCGAATTGCGGCCCTATGTCGACGAGCTGTCGCAGGCCGCCGACACGCTGGTCAGCGCCCATCCCAATGCCGGCTTGCCCAACGAATTCGGCGGCTATGACGACAGCCCGGACTCCATGGCGGCGCAGATCGGCGAATTCGCGCGGTCGGGCATCGTCAATATCGTCGGTGGCTGCTGCGGCACGACGCCGGCGCATATCCGCGCCTTCGCCGAAGCGATCGCTGGCGTGACGCCGCGCGTCGTTCCGCAGAAGCCCAGATATCTGCGTCTGTCGGGCCTCGAGCCGTTCACGCTGACGCCGGAAACCAATTTCGTGAATATCGGCGAGCGCACCAACATCACGGGCTCGGCCAAGTTCCGCAAGCTGATCGCGGCCAACGACTATGAAGCCGCCCTCGATGTCGCGCGCGATCAGGTGCAGAACGGCGCGCAGATCATCGACGTCAACATGGACGAAGGGCTGATCGATTCGGAGGCCGCGATGAAGCGGTTCCTGTCGCTGGTCTCCGCCGAGCCGGACATCGCGCGCGTGCCGGTGATGATCGACAGCTCCAAATGGAGCGTGATCGAGGAAGGCCTCAAGGTCTGCCAGGGCAAATGCATCGTCAATTCGATCAGCATGAAGGAGGGCGAGGCCGCCTTCATCGAACACGCCCGCAAGGTGCTGCGCTATGGCGCTGCCGTGGTCGTGATGGCGTTCGACGAGCAGGGCCAGGCCGATACGGCGGAGCGCAAGATCGCGATCTGCAAGCGGGCCTACGGGATTCTCGTCGACCAGGTCGGCTTCCCGCCGGAAGACATCATCTTCGATCCCAACATCTTCGCGGTCGCCACCGGCATCGAGGAGCACAACGATTACGGCCGCGCCTTCGTCGAGGCGACGACGGCCATCCGCAGCCAGTTGCCCTATGCGCATATCTCCGGCGGCGTCTCGAACTTCTCCTTCTCGTTCCGCGGCAACGACAAGGTGCGCGAGGCGATGCATTCCATCTTCCTCTACCACAACATCAAGGCCGGCATGGACATGGGCATCGTCAATGCCGGCCAGCTGGTGGTCTATGAGGACGTGCCCGTCGAACTGCGCGACGGCATCGAGGACGTGCTGTTCAACCGGCGGCCCGACGCGACCGAGCGCCTGCTCGATCTCGCCCAGCGCTTCAAGAACGATTCCGCCGGCGGGCGCGAGGAAACGACGCTGGCATGGCGCGAGGCGGGCGTGGAAGAGCGCATCAAATACGCGCTGGTCCACGGCATCGCCGATTTCGTCACCGAGGATACCGAGGAAGCGCGGCTCGCCGCCGCCCGCCCGCTCGATGTGATCGAAGGCCCGCTGATGGCCGGCATGAATGTGGTCGGCGACCTGTTCGGCGCGGGCAAGATGTTCCTGCCGCAGGTGGTCAAGAGCGCGCGGGTGATGAAGAAGGCGGTGGCGCACCTGTTCCCGTTCATGGAGGCCGAGCAGGCGCTGAACAAGACGAAAGAGCCCGCCGGCAAGATCGTGATGGCGACGGTGAAGGGCGACGTGCACGACATCGGCAAGAACATCGTGGGCGTCGTCCTGCAGTGCAACGGCTACGAAGTGATCGATCTGGGCGTGATGACGCCGGCGCAGAAGATCCTCGACACCGCGCGCGAGGTGAAGGCCAACATCATCGGTCTTTCGGGCCTGATCACGCCGTCGCTCGACGAGATGGTGCATGTGGCAAGCGAAATGGAGCGCCAGGGCTTCGACATTCCGCTGCTGATCGGCGGCGCGACGACCAGCCGCGTGCACACCGCCGTCAAGATCAATCCGAACTACAAGCGCGGCCAGACGGTGTATGTGACCGACGCGTCGCGCGCGGTGGGCGTCGCGTCCAGCCTGTTGAGCAAGACGGCCCGCGCCGATTTTTCCGCCACGGTGCGCAGCGAATATGAGGAGATCGCGACCCGGCACGCCGCCCAGCGCGCGCCGGGGCGGCGGCTGTCGCTCGGCCAAGCCCGCAACAACAAGCTCAAATTCGACTGGGCGGGCTACACCCCGCCCGTGCCGAGCTATTTCGGCGCGCGCAGCTATGGGCCTTACGATCTCGGCGAGCTCGCGCGCTATATCGACTGGACGCCGTTCTTCCAGACTTGGGAGCTCACCGGCCAATATCCCTCGATCCTCGAAGACGACAAGGTGGGCGAGGCGGCGCGCGGCCTCTTCAAGGACGCGCAGGCGATGCTGGAAAAGATCATCGCCGGCAAATGGCTCACCGCGAAGGCCGCGGTCGGTTTCTGGCCCGCCAATGCCGACGGCGACGACATTGCGATTTACGGCGACAAAGCGCGCAAATTCCCCATCCACACGCTGCACACCATCCGCCAGCAGATGGCGCGCGAAAGCAACAAGCCAAACCTCGCGCTCGCCGACTTCATCGCGCCTAAGGGCACGCCCGATTTCATCGGCGGCTTCGTGGTGACCGCGGGCCTCGGCGAGGAGGCGCATATCAAGCGCTTCGAGGCCGACAAGGACGATTACAGCGCGATCCTGCTGCGCGCGCTGGCCGACCGCCTGGCCGAAGCGTTCGCGGAACGGATGCATGAGCGCGTGCGCCGCGAACTCTGGGGCTACGCGCCGGACGAGAAACTGTCGAGCGCCGATCTGATCGCCGAAAAATATCGCGGCATCCGCCCCGCGCCCGGCTATCCCGCCCAGCCCGATCACACCGAGAAGGGCACGCTGTTCAAGCTGCTCGATGCCGAAGCGCGCGCCGGCGTGACGCTCACCGAAAGCTATGCGATGTGGCCCGGCTCGTCGGTCAGCGGCTTCTATTTCTCGCATCCGGAGTCGCGCTACTTCGGCACCGGAAAGATCGAGAAAGACCAGGTCGAGGATTACGCCCGCCGCAAAGGCTGGGACATGGCGACGGCCGAACGCTGGCTGTCGCCGATCCTCAACTACGACCCGCGCGCGAAAGACGCGGCCTGAGCGATCAACCCGCGCGCATGCCGCCGCCGCCGACAGCCGGCGCGCGCGCATCGGCGGCACGGCGCCGCGCCAGCCAATAGCCGATGGCGCCGATGGGAATCGTCAGCGACAGCACCCAGGGACCGTCCAATGTGAAGCGGGCTTCCTGCGCGGGCGGCAGCAGAAACGCCAGCGGCATGAAATAGAACACACCGGTGCGAAACACATAATTGATCCGCAACACGCCGATCAGCGTCGCGATCATCCAGAGCCAGCGCCAGCGCCAGCGCGGCCATGGTCCGAAAGCGCATAGCACGAAGCTGCCGATTGAAAAGGCGTCGATCAGGACCGCGATCGCCATATAGGCGTAAGAGAACGGGTTTTGGTTCGCCAGGTTGAACTGGTTCGCCTCGGTCTGTTGCGCGGTCAGGCCGACCACGTTGCAGGCGTAAACCAGAAGCTTGCCGTTGATGCGATGGAAAACAAGGTTCACCTGGACCGCGTTGCCATCGGCATATTGGTATCTCAGGCCGAGCGTGACGGTGTCGGCCGGGCCCATGTTTCCGGCGACCGATTTCATGACTGTCTCTTGCCAGTTGGTCGTGATCACGCGCTGTTCCCTGCCGGTGGGAAATTGCTGCGCCACTTTCTCGAACTGCTCGGAACTGACGTTCGTGATATTTGGCTCCATGTCCCGCACCACGCCCTGGAAATCGCGGGCGCGCAGCTTGATCACGAAGTCCTTGCCCAGGGCCTCGACGTCGCCGGGCGTGAAAGCGGTGAAATCGGTGGCAGCGAAATCCGCAAAGCCGATCCACAGAATGAAGGCCGCTCCGAGCGCCAATCCCGCGAGCGCCGCGAACAATATCCGTGCCATGCGCGTCCCCCCAACTGAAGGTCCGAATTCTAGCATGGGACGACAAGGCTGTTCGGCCAGTGCGGGACGAAATTACGCCTGGTTTGCCTCGAACGAGGAAGAAAATCAGGCCAGCGCCATCTGCACCGCCGCCATCGCATGCAGGGTGGTGGTGTCGAACAGCGGCACGGTGCTGTCGTCCGGCTTCACCAGCAGCGGCAGTTCAGTGCAGCCCAGGATGACGCCCTCGGCGCCGCGCGCGACGAGCGTGGCGATCGCGGCCTTGCAGGCGGCGCGCGAGGCGTCGCGGAATTGGCCGCGCGTGAGTTCCTCATAGATGATGCGGTCGACCGCCGCGAACCCCGCGCCGTCCGGGACCAGCACGTCCAGATCGTAGCCGCGCTTGAGGCGGCCTTTGACGATGGCGTCGTCGGTCATCGTGTGGCGCGAACCGAGCAGGCCGACGCGCGTCATGCCGGCCGCGCGGATCGCGGCCCCCAGCGGATCGGCGATGTGAAGCAGCGGCACGCCGGCCGCCTTCTCCACGGCAGCCGCCATGCGATGCATGGTGTTGCAGCAGATGATGAGGAAATCCGCGCCGCTTTTCGCGAGCCCTTGGCCGGCTGCGGTCATGCGCGCCGTCGCCTCGTCCCAGCGCCCGGCGTCCTGCAGCGCCGCGATCTCGGCGAAATCGAACGAATGCATCAGCGCGCGGGCGGAATGGATGCCGCCCAGCCGCTTCTGAATCTCGCGGTTGAGCAGCTGATAATAGACGGACGAGGATTCCCAGCTCATCCCGCCGATCATGCCGATGGTTTTCATCACGCCTGCCCTGATTGCCTCCCAGAAACGGAGACTATCCGGCCAGCAGCCCCGCCGCGAGGCGCGCGCATTCGTCATCGGCAATGCCGTCGATGCATGACGGGCGGAAATGGCGCTGGAAGGCGCGGATGACGGCATCGCGCGGAACGTCGGCTTGCGGCGGCAGGCCGTAGCCGAAGCGGGCGAGCGCCGCCTCGAACGGCTGCTCGGGCGCGGCGTGCGTGGGCCACAGGCCGATGCCGTATTCGGCAAGCTCGCGCCAGGGGAACAGCTCGCCCGGATCCTCCTTGCGCGCCGGCGCGACGTCGGAATGGGCGACGACGCGGCGCGCGGGGATCGGATGGCGCGCGAGAATGCCGTGCACCAGGTCGATCAGCGCCGCGATCTGCGCCTCGGCGAACGGGACATAGCCGAATTCATGGCCGGGATTGACGAGCTCGATGCCGATGGAGCGGCCGTTGACGTTGCGCTCGCCCGCCCAGAACGACACCCCCGCATGCCAGGCGCGCAGCTCCTCCGCGACATGACGATAGATGCGCCCGTCGCGGTCGATGGTGTAGTGCGCGGAGACTTTCGCGGCCGGATCGGTGAGCCGCGCCAGCGCCTCCTCCGCCGTCTTCATCCCGGTGTAATGCAGCACCAGCATGTCGACCGACGCGCCGGCGGGCCGCGCATCGCTGTTGGGCGAGCGGCATTCGACGATGCGCATCACACGAAGATCTTGTAGGCGACGGTCTCGCCATTGGCGCGCTTCAGCGAGAACTCCGCGCCTTTCTCATGCTCGTCGACCAGCGCCTCGAACACGCGCAGCGCATTGCGGATCACTTCGGCATAGGAGGCGGCCTCGCTCTTCTCCTTCAGCCGCTGCAGGCGTTCCATCGCCTGCGGCGGCATTTCGAGTTGCACGCGCGTGGTCGTGCGTTCCGGGGTTTCCATGGCGTCGGCCGCGGCGCGCATCGCCTCGGCGGCGACGCCGGCATAGCGGCCACGATGGCGGTGTCCATGCATGGCGCTATGCCCCCGCGATCGTCGGCGGCGGCGCCGGCGGCTGTTGCGGCGAAGGCGGCGGCGTCACGATCGGGCCCTGCGCCATGCCGTAGTCGTAGTGGAAATGCCGGCGCCAATGGCGCTGGCGCATCACGGCGAACAGCAGCACTCCCATCACCAGCGCGAGAAACGCGAACGGCGCCTCGAACGCGGCCGCGATCACCGCGACGAATGTCGCGATCGCGAGAATGGGGATCAGAACGAAGAACGGCGCCCAAAACGGAAAGCGCATTCCGTAACGCGGACCGCCGCGATAGCCGTCCGGCCCGAACGACTCATGCACCGCCCGGCGCATGTTCTCCTTGAAGGCCCGCTTGCGCGCGCGCCATTCCTCACGCTGGGCCCGCCAGGCGTCGCGTTGCGCGCGATGCTCGGCGCGGCGCTGCTTCCAGGCCTCGAATTCTTCCTGCTCCGTCCGGGGCGAGCCTTGCGGCCCGGCGCCCGCGCCACCATGTCCATCATCGACGGGGAAATCCTCTCCCACGCCCACACCAATCTTGCTCATCCAACGCCCTCCTTGCGGCCCTCGGATCGTCGTCGGATGAGTATTTGATGACTCCTTGAGGGATGTCAAGGGTGCAGCAAACGCCGGGAAAAATAATCCGGCAAGGACGATTTCGGTGCTTGCTCTTATGTAAGACCAAGCTTATAGGTTCGATGCTTACCTATTGGAACGGTTTTGCCATGTCCGACTCTCCTGCTCGCAAAGGCGGCTTAGTTCGCGCCGAAAACCTCCCTCCCGAACGTCGCATCGAGATCGCAAAACAGGGAGCAGATGCGCGCTGGGCTGATTTGCCATGGGCAACTCACGAAGCTGAGGATTTGCAGATTGGCGAGGCCATCATTCCTTGCGCCGTGCTGAACGACAAACGTCGAGTTCTAACGCAGAGCGGGGTAATGCGAGCGCTGGGCAGAGCGCGCCAAGCCAAAGGCCGCAGTCACTACGATGGCGACGTCAATCTGCCCGCATTTTTGACCGCCAAGAACCTAAAACCGTTTATTCCCGATGAGTTGTACGTTACATCAAGTCAGATTGAATTTCGGCGCAAAAACGGTGGCCGCGCCTTCGGATATGCGGCCGAGCTACTGCCGAAAATTTGCGGCGTGTTCATCGACGCCGATGACGCCCATCGACTCTCGGCCAATCAGAAGCACATTGCCACAAAAGCCCGGATGCTGATCCGAGGGCTGGCGGAGGTCGGTATTATTGGGCTCGTCGATGAAGCGACTGGCTACCAGGACGTTCGGCCGAAGGACGAACTGCAAAAGATTTTGGCAGCATATATTTCTCCGACACTTTTACCATGGACCGAACGGTTCCCGATCGAGTTTTTTAAAGAGATGTTTCGCGTCTACAACTGGCCTTGGCCCTATCAAAATAGCGACGTTTACAAGGGGCCAGTCGGCCCCCGCTATGCCGGCAAGATCATAAAGAAGATCATTTTCGAAAATTTGCCGCCCGGCGTGCTGGAGGAGCTTGAAAAGCGAAATCCTCCGAACAGTAAATGGCAGCGAAAGAGCCGAATGGCCCAACTTCTGACTAGCGATATAGGCCACCCGCACGTCGAGAAGCTCGTTGCCGTTGCCACTGCACTGTTTCGCGTGGCGGATAACAAAGACGCATTTTGGCGGGCGTATCGGCGCGCTTTCCCTAAGATCGGCGACCAGCACGAACTCATAAGAGATTGAACTTTATGCCTGACCAATGCCTTCTTAAAGAAAATCGAGGGGCATTGCGCGGCGCTGGCGCTCTGCTTTTTCCACCACAATTTCTGCTGCCAGCACAAATCTCGATTGCGGCAGGCATCACCGATAAACTGCTGAGTATGGAAAGCCTTTGCGCTATAGTGGGATGTGGACACCCGGCCCAAGAAGCGCGGGCCTTACGAGACGCGGACCGACACAAATGAGAATAAATAACTTCGCTGCACTTATTCTAGCGACCGTCATGGTAACTGCATGCGGTCAGCGCCAAGCATCAGTTCAGGCGAACCCGATAGCTTTGCGTCACGAACAATCTCCGCTTTGTAGTGCATATGATCGGGATCGACCTTCGTTGGTAAAAATGGAGTCCAGCCACCCTCAAATCATTGCTGCCCTAGATTGCGCCCATAAGAACGCGTTTTGGCTCGCACCAGGAAGCGATAGTGCAGAAACTATCGCGACTTCGGTTGCGAGTCAGGAATGCCAACTTGAGATCGCCGAATGGACTATTGCAGCCGAAAAACTTGACTCCGTTAGTTCGTCGGAAGCCGTAGGTGAAAGAATCTCTCAGGGCTTCAAAGATGATGTGGTGATGGAGGTCCTTCGAGCGCGAGCTGGCCATTGCCCAGCACCCAATGCCGAAAAGTCAAACTGAGACGCTACCCAACAGGCATCTTCCCGGTTTTAGGAATTAAGACCCGCGCACCTCCGCCTCCGCGATGGCCCTGTGCCATGCGCGGAAGAACAGCCATGCCGTGAACAGGGCTGCCGGCCCACCGCTCATGGCGATCAGCATTTCGGCCAGGGGCGACAGGAGCGCGTGGCTGTCGGCCCATCCCGCCGCCGCGAAGAACGGGATGCCAATGTAGAGGACGGAGAGCGGTCCCACCGGGCGGGCGAGCCGCGCGAAGGAGGCCAGTTCGCTCTCCTGCAACGCGACGCGAACTTGCCACAACCAGGTGAGCAGCGAGACCAGCAGATAGCCGCTGGCATAATAGAACCACGGCCAGATATCCTTCAGGCCGACAAGCGCGTTGCCGAACAGGATCACGACCGGTATCAGGAATACGATCACCGTATCGGCCAGCGTGGGAATGCGCAGCCGTGAAACGGCCATATGGGCGAAGATCACCCATACCGACAGGGCGCATCCTCCCATCGCGAACAGCTGCCCCCAGGTGCGCAACGTTGCGACATCGAGCGGCCAGAGAATCATGCGTTCGCGGGCGAGGTCCACCAGATCGCTGAAGGCGAGACCGATGAGGACGCTGAGCAACGTCACGATGAGGACGGGGAATTGGTCTTTGATGCGGTCTTCCAGATTCATGTCGTCCCTCGCGGATCGCGCACAGAATGTCACACGACCTCAACGCAGGTCTTTGACCGGGAGCGGGAATGGTTCTCTCTCCTCGTTCCATCACGCATTTTGCAAATACTCGACGATGCGGCGCAGGCCGGCGTCGATTTGGGAGACTTGTGCTTTCAATTCCTCGATCGCCGCTGCCTGCCGCTTTAACAGCGCTGTATTATCGTGAACGTCGAGCACCCCGACAGCGGCGCCGCAGACCACGCATTGGACAAACAGAATCTTGTCGGCGGCGCCGACAAGTGATTGCTCGACGGCCTGGAATGTGTGACCCTCGCACTTTGTACAGGTTGGAACCGGCATCGTTCACTCTCCCACGAAATCTCAAGCCATGCCCACCGCGCAAGTCCCTCATTCCCCGTCCCGCTGCCGCATGATCATGAAGCTGGCCATGTCCCAGGCGTTGCGCATGCCGGTGATCAGCAGCACCACCAGCGAGACGGCGAGGATTTCCAAAGTGTTGCCCACCGCCCAGCTTTCCATCACCGCCGACGCCGCGATGCCGGCATAGGCGAGGATCGGCAGGATCGCGTAGAAAACGCGATCGCTGAGATCGAGATTCATCTTCCAGATGCGCGCGGCGACGATGACGCCATAGACCGCGCCGGCCAGGCCGCCCAGGCCCAGCAGCAGCGTCAGCACCAGATCGGTCAGCGTGGGCGCGGCCAGGATGGCCGAGACGACCAGCACGCTGCCCAGATGCACCGCCGTCGGCGTGATGAATCCGCGCATGCCGAGCTCGCGCCCCTTCATGCCGGTGGCGAGCGACGCCACCACGAACGTGGCGCCGACGATGACGCCGGCCGCCGTGCCGATCATCACGTAGAAATCGCGCCAGTCGGCGAGCGGAAGCGATGTCATGGAGCTGCCCCTGTTGTCGCCGGAAGCGTAGCAGAAAAACGATTCACACAGAGCCACGGAGGCACGGAGTTCATGGTCCCCGTTGGGAGCATCGCCTGGTGCTTTGTTGGCGCCAATGGACGCCGAAAACCCAAACAAGAAGTGGCGCTCCTATCGCGCGAATTCCCCTTGGCTCCGCATGAACCATTCGTGCTTGAAACCCCGCTTCTTGAACGACGCTCGGCGCAAGCGACCGGCCTGCTGTGGAATCCTTTGTCCGGCGCGAGCGATTCCGTCTCGAACCTGAAAAATAACTCACAAAATGCGGTGAGAACGCAGGGGGAATGCCGCTAGAAATTGTAATCCTGGCGTGTTAACTACGTTGGATGGCTCCCCGTTCGCCCCGACTCGCCGCCGCCCTGCGCCGCCACGTTCCGACGGTCGAAGAGCACGGCATCATCGCGTTCACGGGCCATTCGGGTGCGACTTACGAATACGTCGCGGGCTACGCGCCGTGGAAAAGCGGTCCGGCCAATTACCTGTTCGCGCGGCTGCTGCCCAGCGGCTGGCGGATCGCCTTTGTGGGGCAGACCAACGACGCGGGCGAGAACTTTCCCGATTACGATCTGTGGGCCGAAGCGATCCGCAGCCACGACGCGACGCACATCCTGGCCCATGTCGCCTCGCCGATCTTCGACGTGCGTGCGGCGGAAGAGGCCGACCTTGTTCTCTCGCTGCGTCCGCCGATGAATGCCCGGCGCCGTTCCCAGGCGCCGCCGCCGCAGGCCGAGACGCTTGGCGTCATCCCTGAGCCGCTGACGCTGTCGGGCTATGCGCGGCTGATGCGCCGGGACAGCTGACCGGCCACTCCGTTCTACTGATCCGGCACCGCGATCGCGTGGCAATCCATCCGCCGCTCCGCCTCGCATTTCTGCAGGTCGAGATTCTGCTTGAGCAGATACATCAGGAAGCCGCCGATGACGATGATCGCGGCGACGACGACGATGGCGACCAGATTGGCGCGGTCG
>DATNNS010000122.1:0-2280 GCA_035601715.1 Rhizomicrobium sp. | reverse complement strand
TCGGCGACGAGAACCGCATCCCCATCATGCGCGCCAACACGCTGGACGAAGTGCTCGACGATCCCCATCTCAAAGCCGTCGGCTTCTTCGTCGAGCGCGAGCATCCGAGCGAAGGCACCTGGCGCGCCATGAAGCCGCCGGTGAAGTTCTCCAAGACGCCGGCGAGTATCCGCCGCGACCCGCCGCGGCCGGGAGAGAACAACGACGAATTCTAAGGGAAACGCCATGTCCGATACGCTCATCCCCGTCCCCGACGACTGGAAACGCCGCGCTTTCATCGACCGCGCCAAATATGACGCGATGTATGCGCGCTCGGTGAAGGACCCGGATGGGTTCTGGGGCGAAGAGGCCAGGCGCATCGACTGGATGAAGCCATTCACGAAAGTGAAAAATGTTTCGTGGGATCCGGACAATCTCTCCATCAAATGGTTCGAAGATGGGGCGCTGAACGTGAGCACCAATTGCATCGACCGGCATCTGGCCAAGCGCGCGAAACAGACCGCGATCATCTGGGAAGGCGACGATCCGGCGCAATCGCGGCATATCAGCTACGAAGAGCTGCACCGCGAGGTCTGCAAGTTCGCCAACGTTTTGAAGGCGCACGGCGTCAAGAAAGGCGACCGCGTCACCATCTATCTGCCGATGATCCCGGAAGCGGCTTACGCGATGCTTGCCTGCGCGCGGATCGGCGCGGTGCATTCGGTGATCTTCGCCGGGTTCTCGCCGGACAGCATCGCCGGCCGCATCCAGGATTGCGCCTCGACCATCGTGCTCACCGCCGACGAAGGCCTGCGCGGCGGCAAACCGATCCCGCTCAAGAAGAACACCGACGAAGCGCTGGTCAAATGCCCGGACGTGAAGAACGTCATCGTCGTCAAGCGCACCGGCGGTAAGGTGGAGATGAAGGCGGGCCGCGATGTCTGGCATCATGAGGCCGCCGCGAAGGTCTCCGCCGACTGCCCCGCCGAGGCGATGAACGCGGAAGACCCGCTGTTCATCCTCTACACCTCGGGCTCGACCGGAAAGCCCAAGGGCGTTCTGCACACCTCCGGCGGCTATCTGATGTATGCGGCGTTCACGCATCAATACGTGTTCGATTATCACGACGGCGATATTTACTGGTGCACCGCCGACGTCGGCTGGGTGACGGGGCACAGCTATATCGTCTACGGCCCGCTCGCCAATGGCGCGACGACCCTGATGTTCGAGGGCGTGCCGAATTATCCCTCCACTTCGCGCTTCTGGGAGGTGATCGACAAGCACAAGGTCAACATCTTCTATACCGCGCCGACCGCGTTGCGCGCGCTGATGCGCGAAGGTGATGGCCCCGTGAAGAAGACCTCGCGCGCAAGCCTGCGCCTGCTCGGCAGCGTCGGCGAGCCGATCAATCCGGAAGCGTGGCTTTGGTATCACCGCGTCGTCGGCGACGGGCGCTGCCCGATCGTGGACACCTGGTGGCAGACGGAGACCGGCGGAATCCTCATCTCGCCCCTGCCCGGCGCCACCGATCTCAAGCCCGGCTCCGCGACCAAGCCGCTCTTCGGCATCGTGCCGCAGGTGGTGGATGCCGAAGGCAAGGTGCTGGAGGGCCCCGCGAGCGGCAACATGGTGCTCACGACAAGCTGGCCGGGCCAGATGCGCACGGTCTATGGCGACCACCAGCGCTTCATCGACACCTATTTCAAAACCTATCGCGGAAAATATTTCACGGGCGACGGCTGCCGCCGCGACGAAGATGGCTATTGGTGGATCACCGGCCGCGTCGACGACGTGATCAACGTCTCCGGCCACCGCCTGGGCACCGCGGAAGTGGAAAGCGCTCTGGTCGCGCACCAGCATGTGGCGGAAGCCGCGGTCGTCGGCTATCCGCATGACATCAAGGGCCAGGGCATCTACGCCTATGTGACGCTGAAGACGGGCGTGGCGGCCCACGACGCGCTGAACCACGAACTCAAGCAATGGGTCGGCAAGGAGATCGGCCCGATCGCGCGCCCCGACGTGATCCAGTTCGCGCCCGGCCTGCCCAAGACGCGCTCCGGCAAGATCATGCGCCGCATCCTGCGCAAGATCGCGGAAGGCGACACGGGCAATCTGGGCGACACGTCAACGCTGGCCGATCCCAGCGTGGTGGTAGACTTGGTGAAGAACGCGGCGAAGAGATAGGCAAGACCAGGCGGCGAGATATTGGTTTCGTGTAGACTTCAGCGGGCGCCTGCAGGAGCAAGGAAGTGAACGTGCGCTTGATAGTCTTTTAGAACGGATATATGTCTTCCCCGGGGA
>DATNNS010000121.1:0-2226 GCA_035601715.1 Rhizomicrobium sp. | reverse complement strand
GTCGGATATCTTTGTCTACAATTTCGCCGCGCAGTCGACGAGCACCGGCTACGACACGATCAACGGCTTCAATTTCCATAATGACAGATTCAACGTTCCGGGCCACGTCACGGACGTTTCCGTCTCGTCCAACAGCGCCGTCTCGACCGCGTCGTTCGACAGCGATATCGCCGCCGCCGTTTCCGGACAACTGGGCGCGCACACCGCCGTGCTGGTCCATGCGGACGGCGGAACGCTGAACGGCGAGACCTTCCTCGTGATCGATGTGAACGGCGCCGCCGGCTATCAAGCCGGCGGCGATCTCGTCATCCATCTGAACGACGCGACCGGCACGCTGACGACGGCCGATTTCATTTAAGCCGCCGCTTCGATCACGCGGCTCGCGGGGAAATGCACCGTGATGGTCGTGCCTTTGCCGGGGGCGCTTTCGATGACGATGTCGCCGCCATGCAGGCGCACCAGCGAGCGCGTGATGGGCAGGCCGAGGCCCGTTCCCTGATGTTTGCGGGCGAGCTTGGAATCGATCTGGCCGAACGGCGCCAGCGCGGTTTCGATCTCCGCCGCGTTCATGCCGATTCCGGAATCGGTGACGCCGATCGTCAGCCCCTTGCGGCCGGTGTTCACGCGGGTGACGATTTTCCCGCCTTCCGGCGTGAACTTGACCGCGTTGCTCAGCAGGTTGAGCAACACCTGCTTGATCGCGCGCTCGTCGGCGCGCAGCGCCGGCAGGCGGTCGGGCAGTTCGACGTTCAGCGCCACGCCCGCTTCCTTGGCGCGCTGGCGCACCAAAGCGATGCACTGCGCGACGATTGCCGCGACGGAGATGTCGGTCTCGCGCAGGTCGAGCTTTCCGGCCTCGAGCTTGGCGAGATCCAGAACGTCGTTGATCAGGTCGAGCAGATGCTCGCCGCTGGTGTGGATGTCGGCCGCGTAGTCGGCATATTTCTGCGTGCCGATGGGGCCGAACATCTGGCTCTTGATCACTTCGGAGAAGCCCAGGATTGCGTTGAGCGGCGTGCGCAATTCGTGGCTCATATTGGCGAGGAATTCAGTCTTGGCGCGGTTGGCGAATTCGGCCGCTTCCTTGCTCTTGACCAGTTCGGCCTCGGCCTCTTTGCGCGCGGTGATGTCGGTCAGCCAGGAGAGCGAGGCCGGCTTGCCGTCCCAATTGACCAGCGTCGCCAGCGTGTCGATCCAGGCGATGGAGCCGTCGCGGCGGATGAGGCGCAGCTCGTAATGCGAGGTGACTTCCTTGCCGGCCATGCGGGCGTTGATCCGGTCGACGACCATCTGGCGGTCGTCGGGATGGATGGTGTCGTTGAGCGCGCTTTTGCCTAGCGCCATGAGCTCCTTGGGGGAGTCATAGCCGATCAGCTTGGCGTAGCCATCGTTCAGATAGAGCATGTCTTCGTTCGTGCGCACGACGATGCCCTGCAGCGAGCCTTCGACGACCTTGCGCATCTGCCGTTCGGCGCGGCGCGCGATTGCGGCTTCATCCGGGCGCAGCGCAACGCGGGTTTCGCCGCCCGCCCTGAAGAACGTGGCGTAAGAGGTGAATAGTTTTCCATTGGCCCGCACGAAGCGGATGCGGATGGTCGCTTCCTGCTCCGGCTCCTCGCGCACCCAGCGCGCGGTGGCGGCGATGAACGGGCGGTCCGGCGGGAAGACGCGCGCGTCGAAACGCTCGCCCACGATCAGCGAGCGCGCCATGGTCTCGGCGTCGGGCGTGGACGCGATGCTGACGATCGCGCCCGCGTTGTCGAGAACGAGGTCGATCTGCCGCACCGGCGCGTCGGCGCCGCTTTGGTCTTTCTCGGACGACAATTTGCCGGCCTCCCCGGTCGGCCCGTCTGCGCGGGCATTGGGGGCAGGGTAGCGCGTACCGCCTTAACGCGGGTTTACCGGCCGAAACTCAGGCTACGACCGGCTTGTTCTTCAGCAGGTCGAAGAAGTGCGCGCTGTGTTCGCCGCCCATGGTGAAGTGCTTGGCGCCCGTGAAGTCGCCGATCTTGGCCCAGTTGGCGGCGACGTCGTCGGCGGTCGCCTTCTGGCCGAGATTTATACCGGCCGATTCCACGATCTGCGCCGACGAGAACGCGCCCGCCGCGGCGGAGATCACCACGCCCGTCGGCGCGTCGTCGCTGGCGAGGAACACGACGGCCGGCGTCACGAATTCGGGCTTGAGCAGCGCGAGCACTTCGGGCGGCATCAAATTCTCCGTCATGC
>DATNNS010000120.1:0-3744 GCA_035601715.1 Rhizomicrobium sp. | reverse complement strand
TGACAAATTTGTTTTTTGTGAGTTGCCGGTAAGAGCAACGAAGAACGGAGAGAAACATGTCTGCCGCCGACAAGCTCGATCCGGAGCTCGAATCCTTCCGCGCCGAGGCGCGCGCCTGGCTGGAGGAGAACTTCCCGCCATCGCTCAAGAATTTCGACGTCGCGATGCTGGGCATGGCCGGCATCAAGCCGACGGGCGACGCTGCGCTGTGGGCCGAGCGCATGGGCGCCAAGGGCTGGGGCACGCCGACGTGGCCGAAACAATATGGCGGCGGCGGGCTCACGCCTGCGCAGGCGCGCGTGCTGATGCAGGAGATGAACCGCATCGGCGCGAGGAATCCCATCGGCGGCATGGGCGTGATGATGTTCGGGCCGACCCTGCTGGAATATGGCAGCGAGGAACAGAAGAAGCGTCACGCGCCGGGCATCGTCAGCGGCACCGTGCGCTGGTGCCAGGGCTATTCCGAGCCCAATGCCGGCTCCGATCTTGCCGCGCTGCGCACGCAGGCGGCCGACAAGGGCGATCATTATCTCGTCAACGGCCAGAAGATCTGGACCAGCGGCGCGCAATATGCCGATTGGTGCTTCTGCCTGGTGCGCACCGACAATTCCAAGAAACATGACGGCATCTCGTTCCTGCTGATCGACATGAAATCGCCCGGCATCGAGGTGCGGCCGATCAAGCTGATCAGTGGCCACTCGCCGTTCTGCGAAACCTTCTTCACCGACGTGAAGGTACCAAAAGAAAACCTGATGGGGCCGCTGAACGGCGGCTGGACCATCGGCAAGCGTCTGCTGCAGTTCGAGCGTGCGGGACTCGGCGGCGGCGCGGGAAGCGCCGGCCGCGGCGGCGACGCGCGCGGCGTCGACCAGATCGCAAAGGATTATATCGGTGTCGATGAGAAGGGCCGCATCGCCAATGCGGACTTGCGCGCCCGCATCGCGCAGCACCAGATGGATGCCAAGGCCTTCGCGCTGACGGTGCAGCGCGCCCAGACCGAAGCCAAATCCAATATGGGCCCGAGCGCGACGACCTCGATCATGAAAAACGCCGGCTCCCGCCTGCAGCAGGATCGTGCCGAGCTGCTGATCGAGATCATGGGCCATCAGGGCCTGGGTTGGGAAGGCGAGGGCTTCGCGCGCGACGAGATCGAGACGACGCGCGCCTGGCTCGGCGGCAAGGCCGTCACCATCTACGGCGGCACGTTCGAGATTCAGAACAACATCATCGCGAAAAGGATTCTGGGGTTGCTGGATCACCAATGAGAAACGGGCGAGCAGCGAATAGGGAGTAGCGAGTAGCGGATTCTTCTTCCCTACTTCCTACTCGCTACTCGCTATTCGCTTTTCGACAAAAAGGAACTCGTCATGGCCGTCCTGACCGAAGAACAATCCATGCTGCGGGATGCGGCGAAGTCTTGGGTGAGCGAGAAATCGCCGGTTACCGCGTTCCGCAAATTGCGCGACGGCGGCAATCCCGACGGCTTCGACCGCGCCGCGTGGCGCGAGATGGCCGAGATGGGCTGGGCCGGCATCCTGATCCCGGAGGAATTCGGCGGCGTAGGGCTCGGCTATTCGACGCTCGGCCTGGTGCTTGAGGAAGCCGGCCGCACGCTGACGGCGTCGCCGCTGATTTCCACCGCGCTCACCGCGACGACCGCGCTGCTGCTCGCAGGTAACGACGCGCAGAAGAAGGAATGGCTGCCGAAGATCGCCGAAGGCAAGGCGATCGCGACATTGGCCGTCGACGAAAGCGCCCATCACGCGCCCGAACGCATCGCGCTCGCGGCGAAAAAGTCCGGCAGCGGCTACACGCTCTCCGGCAAGAAGACCTTCGTGCTCGATGGCGGCGTGGCCGATCTGATCGTTGTCGCCGCGCGCACGGCGGGAAAATCGGGCGACAAGAGCGGCATCACGCTGTTCCTCGTCGCGGGCAACGCCAAGGGACTGACGCGCGAGAAGCTCAAAAGCGTCGACAGCCGCGGCGTCGCCAACCTGACATTCGACACTGTCGAGGGCGCGGTGCTGGGCAGCGTGGATAACGGTTTCGACGTGCTCGATGCGACGCTCGATCGCGCCCGCGCCGGTCTCGCGGCGGAGATGCTGGGTGCAGCGGTGCAGTCGTTCGAGACCACGCTCGACTACCTCAAGACCCGCGTGCAGTTCGGCCAGGCGATCGGCACCTTCCAGGCGCTGCAGCACCGCGCCGCCAAGATGTTCACCGATCTGGAACTGACGCGCTCCTGCGTCGAGGCGGCGCTTTCGGCGATAGACCGCGGCGCCAACGACGTCCCCGCGCTCGCCTCGCTCGCCAAGGCCAAGGCCAGCGATCTCGCTCATCTCGTTTCCAACGAGATGGTCCAGATGCATGGCGGCATCGGCATGACCGATGCGCACGATGCCGGCCTCTATCTCAAGCGCGCCCGCGCCGCCGAGGCGAGTTTCGGCGGCTCGTCCTACCACCGCGACCGCTATGCGCGGCTGATGGGCTACTGAGCGACGCGTCATGAAAAAAAATAAACCTGCCGCCGGGGAGAAAGCGAAAACTTCCGCGCCGCAAGGCGCCGGGATTGCTGTAAAAACCGCTCCCATGCCGTCCGCCGCCCGCAGCTATGTCGCGCTCAACCCCGGCGATCCCGCGCCGTGGTTCCACCAGCGCTCGTCCGGCAATCCGCGCTATGCCTTCGACACTGCGGGCGGACGCTATCTGGTGATGTGCTTTTTCATGAGCACGCGCGATGCCCAGGCGCGCGGCGCGCTTCAGGCCGTCGCCGCCCATCGCCGGCTGTTCGATGACGCGCATATCTCCTTCTTCGGCATCAGCCTCGATCCGGGCGATGAGAAGGAAGGCCGCGTCAAGGAAGCGATGCCCGGCATCCGCTTTCTGTGGGATTTCGACGGTGCGGTGAGCCGGCTCTACGGCGCGTTGCCGAACGATTCCAAGCCGGGCGAGACCCAGCTTCCCACGCGCCGCTTCTGGGCCGTGCTCGACCCGACCTTGCGGGTGATGGCGGTGTTTCCGTTCCAGCCGGACGGCGGCGAGCAGGCCGCGCTGTTCGAATTCCTCGAGAAGCTGCCGCCGCCGGAGCTCTTCGCCGGCGTCCCGCTGCAGGCGCCCGTCATCTATCTGCGCAACGTGTTCGAGCCGGAATTCTGCCGCAAGCTTGTCGGGCTTTACGAAAGCCATGGCGGCAAGGAATCCGGCTTCATGCGCGAAGTCGAGGGCAAGACCGTTCATCTGATCGATCACAATCACAAGCGCCGCAGCGACTACCTGATCGACGACGAGGAGATCGTGCGCCAGACGCAGTCGCGCGTGCAGCGCCGCATCCTGCCGGAGATCCTGAAAGTCCATCAGTTCGCCGCGACGCGGATGGAGCGTTACATCGTGTCCTGCTACACGGGTGACGAAGGCGGCCATTTCCGCCAGCATCGCGACAACACCACCAAAGGCACCGCGCACCGCCGCTTCGCGATCTCGATCAACCTGAACGACGATTTCGAGGGCGGCGAGCTGAGCTTTCCCGAATATGGGCCGCGCAGCTTCAAGATGCCGGTCGGCGGCGCGGTGGTGTTCTCCTGCTCGCTGCTGCACATGGTCTCGCGCGTGACCAAAGGCAAGCGCTACGCGTTCCTGCCGTTCCTCTATGATGACGCGGCGGCACGGATCAGGCTGGAGAACAACAAATTTCTCGGCGATGAAGTGCCCGCCTATCGCGATCCCGAAATCGAAAACGCGAAAGCT
>DATNNS010000119.1:0-7752 GCA_035601715.1 Rhizomicrobium sp. | reverse complement strand
GCAAGAACGGCACGCCGGTCTGGAGCCCGCGCGGCGACATGGTCGCGTTCACCAAGCAGGACGGCGGCCGCTTCAACATCGGCGTCATGCGTCCCGACGGCTCGGGCGAACGCATCATCTCCAACGGCTGGGAAGACGAAGGCCCGACCTGGGCGCCCAACGGCCGCGTGCTGATGTACAGCCGCACGCTGCAGGGCGGCCGCGGCAGCCAGATCTGGTCGGTGGACGTGACCGGACGCAATGAACGGCGCGTCCTGTCGCCGGGCGACGCGTCCGATCCGGCCTGGTCGCCGCTCAGGCCGCAATGAGGAGTTTTCTTCCGGGATTTCCCGAGTTTGGGACTTTTCGGCAAAAAAGGCGTTGAATAGGCGGTGTGCACGTCAAATGATGGTCGCGGACCTTGGCACACGGAAGGTTCGCCGGATCTGGAGTAGGGCTTCCATGAGCAAATTTTCGAACGGTCTGAAATTTGTCGTCGCCGCAGGCGTCATCGCGCTCGCGGGTTGCACGACAAAGCCGCAGGCGACCAACGAAGCCCCGCCGCCGGTGGCGACCAGCGGAAGCGATACCGGCAGCCAGTCCAACATCGTGCCCGGCAGCGCCGAAGACCTGCGCGTCAATGTCGGCGACACGGTGCATTTCACTTACAACGGCTACGATATCCAGGACGCCGATCGCGGCACCTTGCAGAAGCAGGCTGCCTGGCTCGCGAAATATCCCGCCATCCGCGTCACCGTCGAAGGCCATTGCGACGAGCGCGGCACGCGCGAATACAACCTCGCGCTGGGCGCGCGGCGCGCCAATGCGGTGAAGGAATATCTGGTCAGCCTGGGCGTCGCGTCGTCGCGGCTCGACACGATCTCCTACGGCAAGGAACGCCCGATGTGCTCGGCGTCCAACGAGGACTGCTGGGCCCAGAACCGCCGCGGTGTCACCACGATCACGGCCGGCGCGTCGTCTTAGGTTTCACCCTCCCTCAAGGGGAGGATGATTTTTCGAAGCCTCATTTTCGGCTAAGTATTCGGTTTGATTTGGCTTTGGCCGAAAGAGGACAGCAGGATGCGCAAGATGTCGTGCGCGGCGGCGGTGGCTGCCGGGATTTTCCTGATGGCGGCGAACGCGACGTCCGCTCCGCAACCCGATGACAGCACGCCGTTGCGCGCGCGCCTCGATGCGGACTTGGCGCAGGATCGCGCGCTGGAAAGCCGCGTCGCGGCGGACAGCCAGAAGCTCGGCGGCGTCCAGGTCGCGGCGCTGTTCGGCGAGAGCGACGAAGAGAAAGCCGCGCGCGAGCAACATGAGCAGAATCAGGATTCGGGAATCGCGAGCCTGAACCAGAAGGCCCAGGACCTGGAAAATTCGCTGCGCAACCTGACCGGCCAGGTCGAGCAGCTCGATCATCGCATCACCGAGATGAACCAGCGCATGGATCGCATGCAGAAGGATTTCGACTACAAGCTCTGCACCATGGCGGCCCAGCAGCTCGGCGCGTCAGCCGCGCCCGGCGATACGCCCGCGCTGCCCTGCAATTCCACGGCGGCGAGCGCGCCCGCGCCGCAATCCTTCAGCCCGCAAAGCGCGCCCGCCAGCGGTCCGCCGGCGCATCTCGCGCCGGGACCAAGCGTCATCGGCACGATCCCGGCAGGCACGCCCTTGCCGCCGCCGCCGTCATCCAGTCCGGTGGAGGCGACCGTCTCCAGCGCGCGGCCGGAATTCGACATGGCGATGAACCTGCTGGCCAAGGCGCTCTACGATCAGGCGCGCGCGGCCTTCCGCAGCTTTGCCGACAACCATCCCAAGGACGACCTGGCGCCCCAGGCGCTCTATTGGGTCGGCGACATAGATTATGTGCAGAAGGACTATCCCAATGCCGCGCGCGCCTTTGTCGAAGGGGTCAAGAAATACCCTGCCTCTCCGCGCGCGGCCGATTCCATGCTTAAGCTCGGCCAGTCGCTGATCGCGATGGACCAGAAGAAGGAAGGCTGTGCCGCCCTTGCCGCGCTCCCCAGCAAATATCCCGCTGCGTCGAAAAAAATCACCGACCAGGCGGCAAGCGTCCGCAAATCCGCCGCCTGCAGATGATGTGCTGACGGAGCGCTTTGCGGGCGCGATGGATGCCCCGCGCTGGCCGGGCGCGGTTGCCGTCTCGGGTGGCGGGGATTCGATGGCCTTGATGCTGCTGCTCAAGAGCTGGGCCAAAGCAGCGAAGCTGCCGCCGCCGATCGTCCTCGTGGTGGATCACGGTCTGCGCAAAGGCTCGGCCGCAGATGCGCGCAAGGCGGTGGCGTGGACGCGCACGTCGGGACTCAAAGCGCATCTGCTGCCGTGGAAAGGCGCCAAACCGCACGCCGATATCGAGGCCGGGGCGCGCGCGGCGCGCTACCGGCTGATGGGCACATGGTGCCAGGCGCATGACATTGCGTTCCTTTATGTCGCCCATACGCTGGAAGACCAGGCGGAGACATTCATGCTGCGGCTGGCGCGCGGCAGCGGGATCGACGGATTGTCCGCGATGGGCGCCATAGCGCCTTATCCGCTGCCGGGATTCGACGGGCTGACGCTCGTGCGTCCGTTGCTCGAATTCCCCCGCGCCGATCTGCGCGCATTTTTGAAGCGCCGCGCGCGGGCCTGGCTCGACGATCCGATGAACGAAGACCCGCGCTTTGCCCGGGTCAGGCTTCGCCGGGCCGCCGGCTCTCTGTCCGAACTCGGCCTGTCGCCCGAGCGGCTGGCCGGCGCGGCCCGGCATCTCGCCCGCGCGCGCCGTGCGCTGGAGGATGCGACCGGCGCCTGGCTGAGCGCCGCATCGCGGTCCCAGGCCGGCCACGTCCTGCTCGATGGCCGGGCGCTGGCGGAGGTCCCTGAGGAAATCGGCCTGCGGGCGTTGGCGCGGGTCCTCGGCGCGGTTTCAGGGCAGGCCTACCGCCCGCGTTTCGAGCGGCTCGAAAGGCTGCTTGCCGCCATCTCATCCGGCGAGTTTGCGGCGCGCACGCTGCATGGCTGCCGGATCGGTCCGGCCGCCAAGCGCGACGCAATCTTCGGTCCCGGCACGCTCACAATCGTGCGAGAACCGGGGCGAAAAACCGAACGCGCGCGGTCTGCGTAAAAGCCCAGGCCGCGGTATTAACCGAGCCTTTTAAGTGGAATTGGAACCAGTCATTGCAGGGCGCCCGCGAATTTCTTAACGTTTTGATGGCTGGCAACGCGCTATGAATGTTCCTATGTAAGGGATCAGCCATTTGCCATTGGCCCCCGCTGGAAAGGACGGCCGTGAACAATCTTCGCAATCTCGCACTTTGGATATTCATCGCGATCCTGCTCGTGTTCCTGTTCAACATGTTCCAGGGCAACACAACGCATCCCAACCAGAGCGCGGTGAGCTACACCAAATTCAATTCCGAAGTGATCCAGGGTCACGTCCAGAAGGCGACGCTGAAAGGCGACCAGATCACCTTCCAGGTCAACGGCCAGCAGTACACGACCATGGCGCCGTCGAGCGACGCGACGCTGAGCCAGCGCATGCTCGACCACGGCGTCGACGTGAACGTGCTGCCGGCGGATGACGGCTCGTTCAACCTGGTGAGCATTTTCGTCAGCTGGTTTCCCATGCTGCTTCTGATCGGCGTGTGGATCTTCTTCCTGCGACAGATGCAATCGGGCGGCGGCAAGGCGATGGGCTTCGGCAAATCGCGCGCCAAGCTGCTGACCGAGCGCACCGGGCGCGTGACGTTCGAGGACGTCGCGGGCGTCGACGAGGCGAAGGATGAATTGAAGGAGGTCGTCGACTTCCTGAAGGACCCGCAGAAGTTCCAGCGCCTGGGCGGCCGCATCCCCAAGGGCGTGCTGCTGGTCGGCCCGCCGGGCACCGGCAAGACGCTTCTGGCGCGCGCCATCGCCGGCGAAGCCAATGTTCCGTTCTTCACGATTTCCGGATCGGATTTTGTCGAGATGTTCGTGGGCGTCGGCGCCAGCCGCGTGCGCGACATGTTCGAGCAGGCCAAGAAAAACGCACCCTGCATCGTCTTCATCGACGAGATCGACGCGGTCGGCCGCCATCGCGGCGCGGGCCTCGGCGGCGGCAACGACGAGCGCGAGCAGACGCTCAACCAGTTGCTGGTCGAGATGGACGGCTTTGAATCCAACGAAGGCGTCATCCTGATCGCCGCCACCAACCGTCCCGACGTGCTCGATCCCGCGCTGCTGCGCCCGGGCCGTTTCGATCGCCATGTCGTGGTTCCCAATCCCGATCTCGCGGGCCGCGAGAAGATCCTGCGCGTGCACATGCGCAAGGTTCCGCTGGCGCCCGACGTCGACCCGCGCACCATCGCGCGCGGCACGCCCGGCTTCTCGGGCGCCGATCTCGCCAATCTCGTCAACGAGGCGGCATTGCTCGCGGCGCGCCGCGGCAGGCGCGTCGTCACCATGGCCGAACTCGAGGATGCCAAGGATAAAGTGATGATGGGCGCCGAGCGGCGCTCCATGGCGATGACGGAAGAAGAAAAGAAACTCACCGCCTATCACGAAGGCGGCCACGCCATCGTGGCGCTCACGGTGGTCGGCTCCGATCCGATTCACAAGGCCACGATCATTCCGCGCGGCCGCGCGCTCGGCATGGTGATGCGCCTGCCCGAACGCGACCAGCTTTCGCTGACGCGCGAGAAGATGCTGGCCGATCTGTGCGTCGCCTTCGGCGGGCGCATTGCCGAGGAGCTGATCTTCGGCCACGAGAAAGTCACCACCGGCGCCTCCAGCGACATCGAGATGGCGACCCGCATGGCGCGCGCGATGGTCACGCGCTACGGGATGTCCGACCTGCTGGGGCCGATCGCCTATGCCGAGAACCAGGAAGAGGTTTTCCTCGGCCACAGCGTGTCGCGCACGCAGAATATTTCCGAGGCGACCGCGCAGCGCATCGACCAGGAAATCCAGCGCATCATCGACGACTGCTACGGCCGGGCGAAGGAAATCCTCGTCGAGCGGTCCCGCGACCTGCATGTGCTGGCGCTGGGCCTGCTCGAATACGAGACGCTGACGGGCGACGAGATCATCGCGCTGCTCAAGGGCATTCCCCCGGTGCGCAAACCTTATGAAGAGCCCGAGCCGCAGCGCGGCCCAGGACCCAGCGTACCCGCCGCCGGCCGCCGCGGCCCCGGCATCGCGCCGGTCGCGCCCGAGCCGCAGCCGGGACGATAAGTCTTCGCTCGGCGTGTATAAAGGGAGGCTTCGGCCTCCCTTTTTGTTTGCATGAGCGCGATCCATGAAAATCCTCGGCATCCTGAACATCACGGAGGATTCGTTTTCCGACGGCGGAAAGTATCTCGCGCCCGGCGCGGCGCTCGCGCAGGCGCGTGCGCTGATGGAGGGTGGCGCCGATGTTCTCGATCTCGGCGCGGCGTCGTCCAATCCGGATGCGAAAACGGTGGCGCCCGATGTCGAGATCGCGCGGCTCGCGCCGGTTGTCGCGGCTTGGCGGAAAAATGCGCACACGATCTCGATCGACAGCTTCTCCATCGAGGTCCAGCGCTGGGCACTCGAACAGGACGTCGGCTATCTCAACGACATCCAGGGCTTTCCCGAGCCGGCGCTCTATCCCGCTCTTGCTGCAGCCCGCGCGAAACTGATCGTGATGCATTCGGTGCAGGAACGCGGCCGCGCCACGCGCGTCGAGATCGCGCCGGATCAAATCTTCGCCCGCGTGACGGCGTTCTTCGAGGCGCGGATCGCAGCGCTGACCAAAGCCGGCGTCGCGCGCGACCGGCTGATCCTCGACCCCGGCATGGGCTTCTTCCTGGGCGCCAACCCGCAAGCCTCGCTGACCATGCTGCGGCGGCTGGCGGAACTGAAATCGGCGTTCGGCTTGCCGGTCCTGGTCTCGGTATCGCGCAAATCGTTCCTCAGGGCGATGGTGGGCAGGCCGCCCGCGTCGGCCGGGGCGGCCAGCCTGGCGGCGGAACTTTTCGCCGCTCGTCAGGGTGCGGACTATATCCGCACCCACGATCCGGCGGCCCTCAAAGACGCCCTGGCCGTGGGAAAGGCGCTGGACGGGCGGGTTTTGGGGGCGTAGGTAGCCGTCCCAACCGTTTTACCAAGCGCCGAGAAAGCGCCAACAGGGCGCCGATCTTTGCTATAGTACCCGCGGTGGGGCGCGGCGTTCAGGGGATATTTCAGTCATGACGCGCAAGCTGTTCGGTACAGACGGCATTCGCGGACGCGCCAATTCCTTTCCGATGACGCCGGAGATCGCGATGAAGGCCGGCATGGCGGCCGGGCGCATCTTCACGCGCGGCGAGCATCGCCACCGCGTGGTGATCGGCAAGGACACGCGGCTCTCCGGCTACATGATCGAATCCGCCCTGGTCGCGGGCTTCACCGCGGTCGGCATGGAGGTGTTCCAGTTCGGTCCGCTGCCGACGCCGGCGGTGGCCATGCTGACGCGGTCGCTGCGCGCCGATCTCGGCGTGATGATCTCCGCCTCGCACAACCAGTATCACGACAACGGCATCAAGTTCTTCGGCCCCGACGGCTGCAAGCTCTCCGACGAGCGCGAGGCGCAGATCGAGGCCTTGATGAACAACGGGCTGGAGACAGGTCTCGCCAAATCCGACAAGATCGGACGCGCCAAGCGCGTCGACGATAGTCAGGCGCGCTATATCGAATTCGCCAAGCGCACGTTCCCCAAGAACCTGCGCCTCGAAGGCATGCGGATCGTGATCGATTGCGCCCATGGCGCAGCCTACAAGGTGGCGCCCGCGGTGCTGTGGGAGCTGGGCGCGGAAGTGTTCTCCATCGGCGTGTCGCCGGACGGCTTCAACATCAACCGCGATTGCGGCTCGACCGAACCGGCGGCGATGTCGGCCAAGGTGCTCGAGATGCGCGCCGATTTCGGCATCGCGCTGGACGGCGACGCCGACCGCGTGGTGATGGCCGATGAGCGCGGCCGCATCATCGATGGCGACCAGATCCTCGCGCTGATCGCGCAGTCATGGTCCCGGCGCGGCGATCTCAAGGGCGGCGGCGTGGTCGGCACGGTGATGTCGAATGCGGGCCTCGACCGCTATCTGAAAACGCTCAATCTCACGCTCGCGCGCGCCTCGGTCGGCGACCGTTATGTGATCGAGAAGATGAACAAGGGCGGCTTCAATGTCGGCGGCGAGCAGTCCGGTCACATCATCCTGTCGGATTTCTCCACCACCGGCGATGGGCTGATCGCGGCGCTGCAGGTGCTGGCGGTGCTGGCGCAGGAAGGCAAGCGCGCGAGCGACGCGGCACATCTCTACGAGCCGCTGCCGCAGGTTCTGGAGAACGTGCGCTTCAAGACCGGCTCGCCGCTCGAGGACGCGCGCGTGATCTCGCGGATCGACGCGGGCGAGGCGCGCCTCAACGGCCATGGCCGCGTGCTGGTGCGCAAGTCAGGCACCGAGCCCGTCATCCGCGTGATGGCCGAAGGCGAGAACGAGCGCGAAGTGCGCGAGGTCGTGCGCGAGATCGTCGCCGCGATCCAGGAATCGGCGGCTTGAAGCAGGCCCGTCTTCTGATCATTGCGGGATCCGATTCGAGCGGCGGCGCGGGAATTCAAGCCGACATCAAGACGGCCAGCGCGTTCGGCATCTATGCGATGACGGCGGTGACCGCCGTGACGGTGCAGGATACCAAAGGCGTCCGCGCGATCCATCCGGTGTCGCCGCGCATCGTCGCCGAGCAGATTGCGGCGACGCTCGCCGACATCGGCGCCGACGCGATCAAGATCGGCAT
>DATNNS010000118.1:0-5560 GCA_035601715.1 Rhizomicrobium sp. | reverse complement strand
GGCTCGGCGCAATCTTCAACCGTCCCGCGACAAACGCCGCGTGCGCCACCAGTACATCGCCCGAACGGAACAGGCTGTGGGCTTCCTCGATGGAAACATGCCGCACGGAACGGTCGCCGGCCGCGAGGACGGCTCCGCCGGGCGCGGGTATCAGGGCCGGAATATCCAGCCGGATGAGGGAATCGTTCGGCATTTGTGCCGATCATGCGCGGACGCGGCGGGAAAGAGAAACTAGGCCGCCAGGTCCGGATAAAGATTGGACAACGCTTTGCGCACCCGTTCGTGCTCGCTGACGATGGCGTCTGCCGCACCGCGCAACGCGCCGGGGTTTTCGCCATCGCGGGCTTTCTGGGTGAAGCCGCGCGCGGCGGCAGTCAGCGCGGCCAGGCCCAATCCACCGGCGGCGCCGGCGATGTCCTGCGCCACGCGCGCGGCGTCTTCCCAGTTGTCGCTTTCGCTCGCGCCGGACAGCCGCGCGCAAAGCTCCTCGGCGGTCTTCATATAGGACTGCAGGATTTCCAGGAGCGTGGTCAGGCCGAGCGATTTCTCCAGCGCGGAGAACGCGGGCGCATCGATGGCGGCGATGGTTTCCTGTTCGCCTTCGTGCACCGAGCCGGATTCCGCGGTGCGTCCGAGCAGATCGCGCAGCGCGCCGTAAAGGGCGCCCGCGCCCGCCGGCCAGCGCAGCACGCCGCTGGCCGCGGCCGGCGCGCGCGTGCCGCCGGGCAACAGCGCCAGCAGCGGGGCGTTCACGCCGGGGGCGGCGGCGATGGAATCCGCGACGGCCGCGAGACTGACGATGCCATCGAATTCCTCGCGCCCGGCCAGCACGATCGCTTCGGCCGCGCTTTGCGCGAACACCAGCCGGTTGCCGAAAGGCTCGAGCAGATTGGCGATCTGCGCCCGCAGCACATCGTCGCTCACCGCCACGAGCAGCGTGAGCCCCCATGGCGGCGGTGCGTCCGATGCCGTCGCCAGGGCTTTCTGATGTTCGGTATAGGGCACGCCCATCGCCGGCACGGTGAACCAGAAGGTCGAGCCCTGCCCGGCCTCGGTGTCGAAGCCGATCACGCCGCCCAGCGTCTCGATCGTGCGCTTGGCGACCGCGAGGCCCAGGCCTACCCCGGCGTGCTTGCGCGCATAGGTGATCTCGGCCTGCGCGAAGGGCTCGAACAGATGCGCCGCGATCTCCGGCGTGATTCCAAGGCCGGTATCGGTGACCGAGAAGCGCAGCATCGCGCTCGCGTCCTCATGCGTCTGGGCCTCGACGCGAATCTCGATGCCGCCGCGGTCGGTGAATTTGATGGCGTTGTCGGCGAGCTTGAGCAGCACGCGGCGGACGCGGCGCGGATCGGCCGCGACGCGCGGCAGATCGGTCGCGGCGGTCACCGTCAGGCGCAGCTGCTTCTCCCAGGCGCGCGGCTGCAGCAGGCGAGCGACCGTGCGCGCGGCCTGCGCGGCGTCGCAATCCTCATCCGGTTGCGCCTCGAAGCGGCCTTCGTCGCGTGACAGGGCGATGACGTCGTCCAGCAGCGTCTTCAATCCGCGGCCGGCTTCGAGCAGCACCTTCACATGGTTCTTCTGCGCGCGATCGAGCTCGCTGCGCTCCAGCAGTTGCGCCATGCCGAGCAGCGCGTTCAGCGGCGTGCGGATTTCATGGCTGATATTGGCGATGAAAGCGGATTTCGCCCGCGTGCTCGCCTCGGCAAGGTCGCGCGCTTTCTCGGCCTCGGTCTTTTCGCAGGACAGTTTGACGACCAGGTCGGCGTTGTCGAGGCGCAGCCGGATGCTTTCGTCGAGCAGCCTGCCCATCTCGTCGCAATACGAATACAGCACGCCGCCGAAGAACAGCACCAGCACGCTCGACATCAGGGCATAGGTGCCGCCCTGCAACGCCAGCAATATCGCAAGCGGGCCGAGCGACATGGTGGCATGGGCGATATAGGCCGGGCGATGCGCCGAGCGCGCGATGAACTCGGCCGATGTCATTCCGAGAAAGGCCAGCGTCAGGAACGCTTCCGCCGGAAAGGCGCGCGGGACGAACCACATCACCGCGCCGACGCCCCAGGCCGCGCCCGCCAGCCCCGAGAGCAGCGTGTAGCGGCTCGCCCATTTCTTCGGATCGTCGCCCGCCGGGCGATGCTGATAGGCCGCGATCAGCCGCCCCGTCGCGACCGTCACCGCGATCTGCAGCAGCATCGGAATGATCGCGAACCACACCGGCACGACGCCGCGATAAAGAACGCCTGCGACGCAGAGCGCGGAAAACGGCAGAAAGAGATGATGGCGGCCCAGCCGATAGAGCACGTCGATCCGTCCCGCCTGGATGCTCTTGCGAGTATCCTGCGCGATCTGCGCCGGAGATTGGCCCAGCGGCGTGTCGGCGGCGTAGCGACGGGACATTGACGTTCTCCCAACGGGAAGCCTAGCTTCAGCCCCTTTCGAAACGCTTAAGGTCAAGGATTTCAGTGACTTCCCGCACGTTCCGACCCTCCCCCGAGGCTGCGTTCGCCGCCCGCGCCTGGCCGTTCGAGGAAGCGCGCAAAGTACTGGCGCGCGTGGAGCGCCGCGCCAAGGCCGGAAAACCGGTCGAGTGCGTGCTGTTCGAGACCGGTTATGGACCGTCGGGCCTGCCGCATATCGGCACTTTCGGCGAGGTGGCGCGCACTACCTGGGTCCGGCGCGCCTTCGAGGCGATGTCGCCGGTCAAGACGCGCCTGCTTGCGATTTCAGACGACATGGACGGGCTTCGCAAGGTTCCGGACAACGTGCCGAACAAGGCGATGCTCGAGGCCAATCTCGGCAAGCCGTTGACCTCGATCCCCGATCCCTTCGGCACAGCGGAAAGCTACGGCCACAACATGAACGCGCGGCTCTGCGCGTTCCTCGACCGCTTCGGCTTCGATTACGAATTCGGCAGCGCGACGGCGCTTTACAAATCCGGCGTTTATGACGCGGCGCTGTTGCGCGTGCTGGCGCAATACGACCGCGTCATGGACGTGATGCTGCCGACGCTGGGTGAAGAGCGCCAGCAGACCTATTCGCCGTTCCTGCCGGTGTCGCCGCGCTCCGGCAAGGTGCTGCTGGCGAAGGTGGTGGGCCGCGACGTCGGGAAAGGCACGATCACCTATATCGAGGAGGACGGCAGCGAAGAGACGGTTCCCGTCACCGGCGGTCATTGCAAGCTGCAATGGAAGCCCGATTTCGGCATGCGCTGGGCGGCGCTCGGCGTCGATTACGAGATGTACGGCAAGGACCATCTGCCGTCGCAGCCGCTCTACGACGCGATCTGCCGCATCGCGGGCGCCGAACCGCCGGAGCATTTCGTGTTCGAGCTGTTTCTCGACGAGAACGGCCAGAAGATCTCGAAGTCGAAAGGCAACGGCATCACCATCGACGAATGGCTGGCCTACGGACCGCCGGAAAGCATTGCGCTGTTCATGTTCCAGAAGCCGCGCACGGCGAAGAAACTCTACTTCGACCAGATTCCCAAGGCGGTGGACGATTACATCGACCTGCTCAAGCAGTACCGCTCCAACGAGACCAGCGACGCGCAGCGCCTGGACAGCCCGATCTGGCATATCCACGACGGCAACGTGCCGGACGAAACCTATCCGGTCAGCTTCGCGTTGCTGCTGACCTTGGTCAGCGCCTCCAACGCCAACGACCGCGATCTGCTGTGGGGCTTCATCCGCAATTACGCGCCGCATGCGTCGCCTGAGGCCAATCCGGGACTCGACCGGCTCGTCGGCTATGCGCTGCGCTACTACGAAGACTTCGTGAAGCCGCACAAGCAGTACCGTGCGCCGACCGACAAGGAACGCGCGGCGCTTCTCGAATTGGCCACGGCACTCGACAAATTCGCCGGCGAGCGCGATGCCGAAACGGTGCAGTTCGAAGTCTATGAAATCGGCAAGCGCCACGGCTTCGAGCCGCTGCGCGACTGGTTCAAGGCGCTCTACGAAGTGCTGTTCGGGCAAAGCGCCGGTCCGCGCTTCGGCTCCTTCGCGGTTGCGTTCGGCTGCCCGCAAACCGCCGCTCTCATCCGCCGCGCGCTGGAGGGCGAGTTCACGGGCGCGGCATGAGAGCGCTCATCGCCGCGGCGTGGCTGGCGACCTGCGCCCCTGCTTTGGCCGTCGACAATGCTGCTCTCGCGCTTTTCAGCGCCGGAAAATATCGGGAAGCCGCGGTCGCCGGCATTGCCGAGAACGACGCGGCCGGTTTCGCGCTTGCCGCGCGCGCGGGACTCGCGGCGGAAACGATGGGCGATACGCCCTGCCTGCCATGCCTCGAACGGACCGAAGGCGAAGCGCGCCGCGCGATCGCGCTCGATCCGAAACTGGCGGATGGACACATCTATCTCGCCGTCTCGCTGGGTTATGAAGCGCGCATCGTCGGCCTGATCGCGGCGCGGCTGAACGGCTATCCCGAACAGGCCAAAGCCAATCTCGACGCGGCGATCGCAGCAGAGCCGGACAACGCCTGGGCGCTCGCCGCATCGGCCGGCTGGAACATCGAGATCGTGCGCGGCGGCGGCGCGACATTGGCGCGCTGGTTTTACGGCGCGAGCCTTGAAAAGGGCCTGGACGATTTCGCCAGGGCGTTTGCCGCAGCCCCCGACAATCCGGTGTTGCGCTATCAATACGCGCTATCGCTAGGCGGCTTCGACGTGGAGACCTATCGCGGCCGGGTTGAAGATGCCCTGGCGCGCGCAATCGCCGCCAAGCCGCAATCCGTTTATGAGAAATTCACCCAGGTTCGCGCCCGCGCGCTGCGCGATGCGCTGAAGGCCAACGACCTGAAAACGTTCGCCCAACTGGTGCGGCATGATCAGGGATATCCGTGATTTTGGTTGCGCCTACTGGCTCGCCCAAACCACCCGGTGCATGAACGCGAGCTCCGCCAGCGCGAAGCTGCGGTCCTCATAGCTCGGATTGAACGAGCGCAGCTCGACGCGCTGGGCGCTGAGCCGGCCCACCTGCTTGACCATCACTTCGCCCTTGACCGTCTTGACCACGACGCGGTCGTTGCGGCGCACATTGGCGGCAGGAGACAGCACGATGCGGTCGCCGTCGCGATAGACCGGCACCATGGAATCGCCGCTGATCTCCAGCGCATAGGCGTGTTCGTCGTCGACTTCGGGAAACGCGATTTCGTCCCAGCCGGCGCCGACGGGAAATCCGGCGTCGTCGAAGAAGCCCCGAGTGCCGGCCTGCGCCAATCCGATCAGCGGCACCATGCGCCCCGGCGCCTTGCCGCTGGTCATGCTCACCAGCGCGACGAACTCCTCGAGCGATGCGCCGGCCGCGGCGAGCGCTTTCGAAATGCTTTCCGTCGACGGCCAGCGCGGACGCCCGTCCGGCCCGATGCGCTTGCTCTTGTTGAAGGTGGTCGGATCCAGGCCAGCCGCCTTGGCGAGGCCCGAAGCGGACAGGTCATGGGCATCGGCCAGCGCGTCGAGCGCGGCCCAGACCTGATCGTGCGAGAGAATGCGGGAGCGCGCCATGGTGATTGATTCCCGGCTGATGGAACTTTATCCTAGCAGGACGTAACCACAGAT
>DATNNS010000117.1:0-3832 GCA_035601715.1 Rhizomicrobium sp. | reverse complement strand
ATTTCTTCACGCCGACTCAGTTCGGCGCGGACGGCTCGGTCTACGGCGTGCGAGCGCGCGGTGCGGCCCAGTTGCCGACCATCCAGATCCTGGGCAATGGCGTGTCGTCGACGTCGCTGACGCCCGATCCCTGCAATTCTTCTGGAAACTTCCCCGGCGGCTGGTGCCAGTCGGCGCATTCCATAGCGGCCAACGTTTTCGGCTGGGACTTCAGTTCCACGGGCGCCGGCGCGATCATCGGCATGGTCGATACCGGCATCGATCTCAATAATCCCGAATTCGCGGGCCGCGTTCTCCCCGGCCATTGCGTCACCAGCTCGGTCAATCCGTGCACGTCCGCCTGGGACAAAAAAGGCGGCGACACGACCGTATTTCCCGGCGCCGATTCGACTCACGGCACGCACACCACCGGCATCGCGGCCGGCGCCAATGTCGGCATCGCGCCCGGCGCCTCCATTCTTCCGGTGAAGGTCTGCAGCTCGACGGCGGATTCCTGCGACGGCATCGATGAGGGCATCGTCTGGGCCTCGCAGCATGGCGCCAACGTCATCAGCGTTTCGATCGGCGGTCCGGTTATCGCAGCCAGCGATATCACCGCATTCCAGACGGCGGTCGCCAACGGCTCGCTTCTGGTCGTGGCCGGCGGCAATTCCGGCAACAAGGATCCCAGCAGCGGCTACCTCGCCGGCGGCGCGCTCGCCGATGGCGTGCGCGGCTCGATGATCGTGGTCGGCGCCACCGGCTGCAACGGTCCCAATCCGAACGTACCGATCAACTGCGCCAATGGCGGATTGGGCGGCATCGCCAGCTTCAGCCAGGTTCCCGGCAACCGCTGCGAAATCCATGAAGGCGAGCGCTATTGCCTGAAGGATTATTTCGTCATGGCGCCCGGCGTCGACATCTGGTCGTCGGTCGGCAACGGCGGAAAGAAAACTCCGGATTACGGCTATCTCTCCGGCACCTCGATGGCCACGCCTTACGTCTCCGGCGTCGCGGCCGTGATCAAGGGCGCCTCGCCGTTCCTGACCAACGACGAAATCGCCGACATCATCTTCAACACCACCGACGACATGGGCGCTGCCGGCATCGATCCGGTCTACGGCCGCGGCGAAGTGGACATCACCAAGGCGATGTCGCCCGCCGGCCTGCCGGCATCGATCGTCGTCGCCAAGACGGGCACCGTGGGCCAGGTCTCCACGATCAAGGGCTCGCCTGACGCGATGGCAAGCTACGCCAGCGGCGCGCTGTCGGTGGCGCTGCGCAACAGCAAGCTTCTGACGCACGCCGAAGTCGTCGATTCCTTCGGCCGCGTCTTCCAGGCGAACCTGACCAAGGCGAGCTACAATCCGGGCGTCGATCTGAGCGGCTACTTCTTCTCCAACGCGTTCACCAGCTATTCGCCCTTCGTCTTCGCGACCGCGAGCCCGATCGGCAACCTGGTGGCGACGGGATATACCGCCGACACCACGACGCCGCGCCTGATCTCCGGCGAGTTCCTCACCACCGATCGCACGCGGGCCAATGTCCAGGATCTGAACATCACCGCCTCGCTCGCGCCGGGCGTCGATCTGAACATGGGGTACAACACGATGATGTCGGGCCAGTTCACCGGCTATGACACGCAGTCGAGCCCGGCCTATGACGGGCTGTTCATGCAGGCCACGGCGGTGAATTCGCCTTACGCCTCGTTGACCAATGGCGGCAGCTTCATCGGCGCCAACATCGCGCTCGCCGACGACCTGCATTTCCGCTTCGGCCAATCGATGCTGACGACGCAACGCGGCGACTACGAAGTTCCCGTGTTTGCGATGGCGGACCAGATTGTGGGGCCGCAGACCCAGTACAGCCAGCGTCAGGCGCAGTCGACCCTGGCCGGCATGGATTGGGACTTTGCCTCGTGGGGCGGGCTGGGCGTGATCGCCACGCAGACCTCCGAGCAGCATGGTCTTCTGGGCGGCACCGACTCGGGTTCGCTGGCGATGGCCAACGACTCGAACACCTCGTCGCTGGGCATGTCGGCCCGCGTCGGCTTCGGCGACGGCTGGGTGACCACCCTGTCCTATAGCGAAGGCATCACGCAGCTCGATCTGTCGGCGTCGAACCTGATCAGCAGCGCCGACACGCTGCACAGCCGCGCCTACGGCGTCGCGGTCGCCAAGCATGGCCTGTTCGACGACAACGACTCGCTGGGCCTGGCAGTCAGCCGCCCGGTGCAGATCTATGACGGCGGCGTGGAACTGGCCGCGGCCGGTTCGGTGGATGCCAACGGCAACCTCGTGCTGGCCCACGAGCATGTCTCGCTCGCCAGCGCGACGCCGGAAACCGACTTCGAGCTGGGTTACGTGACCACGTTCATGAACGGCGCTCTGTCGCTGCAGGCCAATGCCGGCTACCAGTCCAACATCGCCGGTCAGAGCGGCCTCAACGGCGTGACGGTCCTGAGCCGCGCCAAGATCAACTTCTGATCTTCACCAACAGTTGAATGCAAAGGGCCGGACGCAAGTCCGGCCCTTTTGCTTGGGGCGGCCACGTTGCGGTCCGCCCGCCCTCTCGCTACAACGCGCGCCTCCCGAACCTTCGAAAGCGAATCCCCATGGCCGGTCCGCAATACGTCTTCGTGATGAAGGGTCTGTCCAAGACCTATCCCGGCGGCCGTCAGGTGCTGAAGGATATCTGGCTGTCGTTCTATCCCGGCGCCAAGATCGGCATCGTCGGCGTCAACGGCGCGGGCAAATCCACGCTGATGCGCATCCTGGCCGGCCACGACAAGGAATTCACCGGCGAGGCCTGGGCGGCCGACGGCGTCACCACCGGCTACCTGCCGCAGGAGCCCGTGCTCGATCCTTCCAAGGACGTGCGCGGCAATGTGATGGACAGCGTCGCCGCCAAGCAGGCGCTGCTCGACCGCTACAACGAGATCGCCGCCAATTATTCCGACGAGACCGCCGAGGAGATGGGCAAGCTGCAGGACGAGATCGAGGCAAAGGGCCTGTGGGATCTCGATTCCCAGATCGACCAGGCGATGGACGCGCTGCGCTGCCCCGAAGGCGACGCGCAGGTGGCGACGCTGTCGGGCGGCGAGCGCCGGCGCGTCGCGCTGTGCAAGCTGCTGCTCCAGGCGCCCGACATCCTGCTGCTCGACGAGCCGACCAACCATCTCGACGCCGAATCCGTCGCCTGGCTCGAGCACACGCTGCGGGAATACAAGGGCTGCGTGATCCTGGTCACGCACGACCGCTACTTCCTCGACAACGTCACCGGCTGGATCCTCGAGCTCGACCGCGGCCGCGGCATTCCGCATGAAGGCAACTACACGACCTTCCTCGACATCCAGGACAAGCGCCTGCTGCAGGAAGGCAAGGAAGAAGAAGCGCGCGAGCGCACGCTGGCGCGCGAGCGCGAATGGATCCAGCAAAGCCCGCGCGCCCGCCAGGCCAAGTCCAAGGCGCGCATCGCGTCTTACGAGGAACTGCTCGCCAAGTCGCAGGAGCAACGCCAGGGCACGGCGCAGATCACCATCCCGTCCGGCCCGCGGCTGGGCTCGCTGGTGGTGGAGGCCGAGGGCATGGGCAAGGCCTATGGCGACCGGCTGCTGTTCGAGAACGTGAATTTCAACCTGCCGCCGGGCGGCATCGTCGGCGTGATCGGCCCCAACGGCGCGGGCAAGACCACGCTGTTTCGCATGATCACCGACCAGGAGAAACCCGACGGCGGCGACATCCGCATCGGCGAATCGGTCAAGCTCGGCTACGTCGACCAGTCTCGCGACGCGCTCGATGGCAAAAAGAACGTCTGGGAGGAGATCTCGGGCGGCAATGACGTGATCTATCTC
>DATNNS010000116.1:0-6741 GCA_035601715.1 Rhizomicrobium sp. | reverse complement strand
GATACTGTTATAATATTTCTGACGAGGGCACTGTGGCGCGGATCAGTCCGGACGAATTCGTCCACACCGGTTACATCCGGCAGGATCATGTCGCGCGCATCACCCTCAACCGGCCGGAGCGGCGCAACGCGCTGAACCCGCGCGCCTATGCCGAGATCGAAGCCGCGTTCCGTGCCGCGACTGAGGACGACGACGTGCGATGCGTCGTGGTGACGGGTGCCGATCCCGCCTTCTGCTCCGGCGAGGACGTGAAAGAGATGATGACGGGCGAAGCGCGCGCGGCCCGCGCACCCGCGCCCCGCGCGCCGACGCCCGCCGCCATGGCCGTGCTCGAATGCGACAAGCCCGTCATCGCGGCGGTCAACGGCGCCGCCGTCGGCTGGGGCATGGAACTGGCGCTGTTCGCGGATATCCGCATCGCCTCGGAACACGCCAAGTTCGCCGAGCTCTTCATCAAGCGCGGGTTGATCGCCGATGTCGGCGGCCTGTGGCGCCTGCCGGCGGTCGTCGGCGCGGCCAAGGCCGCCGAGCTGCTCTTTACCGGCGATACGATCGATGCGCGCGAGGCCGCGCGGATCGGGCTGGTGTCCGACGTGGTCGCCCATGCCGAGCTGATGCCGCGCGCGCTGGCGCTCGCCGGGCGCATCGCCGCCAATCCGCCGCTCGCATTGCGCGCGATGAAGGACGGCTTGCGCCGTGCGACCTACGGCGATCCGCGCGAGATCGGCGGCTGGGCCATCGAGACGATCTATCGCCTGTTCGAGACCGAGGATCACCGCGAAGGCGTCAAGAGCTTCCTCGAGAAGCGCGCGCCCGTGTTCAAGGGGCGGTGACGGATGGCGAGTTTCGAAAGCGGCGGCGTGTCGCTCGCCTATGATGATATCGGGCGGCCGGACCGGCCCTGCGTGATCCTCGTTCACGGCTTCGCGACGAACCGGGGCGAAAACTGGCGCCGGCTTGGCTGGTATGGCGCCTTCGAGCGCAAAGGCTTTCGCTGCGTCGCGCTGGACTGTCGCGGCCATGGCGAAAGCGCCAAGCCCCACGAGCCCGCCCTCTATGCGAGCGCCGCGATGACCGGCGATATCTTCGCGCTAATGGATCATCTGCAGATCGCGCGCGCGGACGTCATGGGCTATTCGATGGGCGCGCGGCTGGCGCTGTCGGCGGCGCTCGCCAGGCCCGAGCGGATCGCCAACCTCGTGCTCGGCGGTGTCGGCGCGAAATTGTTCGATCCGCCGCTGGCGGGGCATCCGATGGCGGACGCCATGGCGACGGACAGCGCCGAGGCGATCTCCGAACCGGTCCTCAAAAGCTTCCGGCATTTCGCGGATGAGCAAGGCGGCGACCGCGGGGCATTGTCGGCCTGTGCGCGCGGTCTCGACTTCCACTTCACACGCGACATGCTCGGCGCGGTTCGTGTGCCCACGCTGGTCGTCGCCGGCGCGCGCGACGCGCTGGCGGGCGATCCCGGCGAACTGGCGGCCGCGATCCCCGGCGCCCGCGCCGTCACCCTGCCCGGCTGCGATCATTTTTCGGCGATTCCCCATGGGCTGTTCAAGGCCAGCGTGATCGACTTTCTCGAAGGAGTCCTCGAATGAAATCCATCCTCGCCGTTCTTGCGGCGCTGTCGTTCCCGACGCCGGCGCTGGCAGCGCCTTGCGACCTCGCCGCGCCCGACGCCGCCCATGCCGGCGACGGCTGCGCGCGGGCCTGGATGGACGCCAACCTGCATCTCAACGACATTCTCGTCGTCGGCACGCACAACAGCTACAAGCAGGCCATCGACCCGAAGATCATGGCCTTGATCGCGGGCAAGTCGCAGGCGCTGGCCGCCTCGCTCGACTACAGCCACATGTCCCTCGACAAGCAGCTCGACGATGGCGCCCGCGCGCTCGAGCTCGATGTGGTTTACGACCCCAAGGGCGGGCTCTTTGCCCATCCGCTCGGTCCGGCCGTCGTCGGCGAAACGCTGCCCGCGGGCTATTCCGACGCGATGATGAAACCGGGCTTCAAGGTCATGCACGCGCAGGACTTCGACTTTTTTTCGAGCTGCATGACATTCGTGAACTGCCTCGGGATCATCAAGGCGTGGTCCGCGGCGCATCCCGATCACGTGCCGATCCTGATCACGCTCAACGCCAAGGACGATTCCCCGATACCGCAGGGCACGCAGGCGCTCAAATTCGACACCGCCGCGTTCGATGCGCTCGACGCGGAGATCGCCTCGGTATTCTCGCCCGGCGATCTCATCACGCCCGACCAGGTGCAGGGCAGCTACCCGACTTTACGCGACGCCGTGCTCGAGCATGGCTGGCCGACGCTGGGGGCGTCGCGCGGCAAGTTCCTGTTCGCCCTCGATGAGGACGAGCCCAAGATTTCGCTCTACCGCGGCGGCCGCAAATCGCTGGAGGGCCGGCTGATGTTCGTCAACGCGCCGGAAGATTCGCCGGCAGCGGCCTATCTCACGCTCAACGAAGCGCTGACCGACACCGCGCACATCACCGCGGACGTGAAGGCCGGCTTCCTCGTGCGCACGCGCGCCGACGCCGACACGGCCGAAGCGCGCAAGAACGACACGGCGCGGCGCGATGCGGCGCTCGCCTCCGGCGCGCAATATGTCTCGACCGATTACATGGAGACGGACACGCGCTTCGGGCCCTACCAGGCGCGACTGCGGGACGGCGCAATCGCATTGTGCAATCCCGAGCGCGAACCAGAACGCTGCGCCGGGCTGTCGGTGGAACCATGACGCCCGAAGGCGTCATGGCTGTCCGAAATCCACTGGCCTCAAAACCACGCGTCAGATGAAATTCGCCGTGGTCAGCGTTCCGGCCATGCCCGTGACGTCGATGACGAGGTCCTGCCCGGCCTGGTAGCCGGCAGTGCCGTTGATATCGACGACGAGGAAGGTATGCCCGGCGAGGTTGCCGATGGTGGGCGTGAACAGCACCGCGTCGTGCGATCCAAGCTGCCCGGAGCCTACCGCCGCCGCCAGGTTGGTGTCGAAGTTCGCCGTGCTGAGCCGCCCGGCCGCGACCGTCGTGTCGATCGCGCCCACCGTGATGGTGGTATCGAAGAAGTCCGCGCTCGCGTCGAAGCCGTGCACCGTGTCGTAGCTGGCGCCGGTGGAATCGGCGGCCGCGCTGTAGACGAAGGTGTCCGCGCCACTGCCGCCGGTGAGGCTGTCCGCCCCGCCGCCGCCCTTGATCGTGTTGGTGCCGTCGCCGGCAGCGATGGTGTCATGCAGGGCGCCGCCCGTCAGATGATCGTCTCCGGCGCCGCCGCTGATGTTGAAGTGGCCGTTGGTTTCAGACGATCCGTTGAAAGTGAGATTGTCGCCGGCGCCGAGATTGGCGCCGTAGATCGTCAGCGCCGCGCCGGTGGCGACGGTGGCGCTGTTGGTGGTCAGGCTGTAATCGTGGCCTGCGCCGAGCGTGATGCGCTCGACGCCGGTGATCGTGGCCGCGCCGAATGTAAGCCCACCGGAATAATCGCCGGAGAGCCTGACCGTATCGTTGCCCGGCCCGCCGTTGATGGCGTCGGCCGCGGTGAGGCTGCCGTTCAGGATGAACACGTCGTTGCCGGCGCCGCCATGCGCGGTGTCGTTGCCGCCTTGGGTCAGATTGAAGTTGTCGTTGCCCGCCCCGCCGGTCAGCACGTCGTTGCCGGCGCCCGCGTTGATGGAGAAGGAGCCGTCGTTTTCGGCCGAGCCGTTGAAGGTGAGCACGTCGCCGGCGCCCAGGCCGGAGGCGTTGATGACGAGCGACTGGCCCGACGCGACATTGCCGTCGTTGGTGGTGATCGTATAGCTGAAGCCGCCGGTCACGATGATCTCTTCGACGCCGCTGATCGTGGTGGCGCCGAGCACCAGCGCGTTGCCGGCGGTATAGTCGCCGTCCAGCACAATTTTGTCGGCGCCGGAACCGCCGTTGACGGTGTCCGCCGCCGTAAGCGTGTTGCCGAAATGGAAGATGTCGATACCGCCGCCGCCGTTGACGGTGTCGGCGCCTCCGCTTTGCATCTTGAAGACGTCGTTGCCGGCCCCGCCCGTGAGGGTGTCGGCCCCGGCGCCCCCGATGAGGACAAACGACCCGTCCGTTTCCGCGGAACCGTCGAAGGTCAGCGAATTTCCCGATCCCAACGCCGAACCGTCGACCGTCAGAATCTGCGCCGCGGCCACCGTGGCATCGTTGGTCGTCAGATCGTAGCTGTGGCCGACGGAAAGAACGATGTTCTCGACATTGACCATGGTCGTGGCATTGAACGTCACCGCGTTGCCACCGGCATAATTGCCGTTGAGATTGACCGTGTCGTTGCCGGTGCCGCCATCAATCTTGTCGTTGGCATCGAGGTTGGCGCCCATGTTGATGGAATCGGCGCCGCCCAGAGCCTGAACGGTGTCCTCGCCGGTCCCGGGATTGAGATTGTCGCTGCCGGCGGTGCCTTCCAGCGTGTCGTTGCTGTCCAACCCGTCGATGGTGATGGTCACCGTCGTCGCGGAAGAGGCACCCGTGAGCATATAGGTGAAGGTGTCCGTCGCCGTCGTGTTGGATCCGCCGGAGGTTTGCGACGGAAGGGAATCGAAGGCACCGTTGGGATCGTAGGTGAACGTACCGTCGGAATTCAGGGTCAGATGCGCGCCGGAAGCCAGCGTGATCTGATGATTCACGCTGCCGGAGTCGCCGTTGACCTCGGACACAGTCAGCGAACTGCCGGTGTCGGGACCGCTGCCATTGTCGTTGAAGACGTTCTGGCCGGTGACGGCGGTTGCTTCGTCGGTGGTGAACGCATCGGGCTCGCCTTGCGTGGTGACGCCGCCGCCTATGAAAGCGAAGCCGCCGAGGGAGGAACCGACGCTTAAGCCGGAATAGTTGTTCGCGACCTCGGTGGGGGTGCTGCCGACGAGCTTGAAGAGGCCGAGATGACTACTGGCGTCGACGCCGACCCAGTAGAGAGTACCGTTGACGTTCTCGAGATTGGTGGGAGTGCTGCCGTGTCCCGAGGTGGTGACGGCCACCGTCGTCGTTCCGTTGCTCTCCCAGAGTTCCTGGCCGCTGCCGTCGGTGGCAGCGAAGTAGACTTCGTTCCCGATGGCGACCAGATCCTGGGGATCGGAGCCCGCTCCAGCCGCCGTGTCGATATTTGCAACCATCACAGCGTTACCCGCGGTCCCATCGGTCTCCCATAGTTCCGTGCCGTGCGTACCGTCGTTGGCGGCGAAAAACACTTCGCCGCTCGTCGTGCCCACGAAACCGTAGGGCGCGGAACCGGCAGTGCCCGGATTGATGTCCGCCACCATGAAGGTGCCGGTCTGGGTGCCGTTCGACTCCCAAATCTCACCACCGTGGCCGCCGCCGCTGTCGCCGTCGTCCAAGGTGAAATAGAGCGTGCCGTTCACATCGGTCAGATTGCGCGCGCCCCCGTCAAAATCCGTCACGGCCGAATCGAGCAGATGGGTTCCGCCCGTGGTACCGTCCGAGACGTAGAGCTGGGTGCTCGTACTGCCGTCGGTACCATCGGCGACATTAAAGAACAGATGACTGCCCGATGCCGTGATGTCGTACACCGACGGTGCATAAGTGGCACCGCCGCCCGCAGTCGGCGTGAAGATCTTCGTCGTGGTCGTGCCGTCGGTTGACCACAGCTGTCTGACCAGATTGAATTCGGACGTGCCCGAGGTGGTCCCGTCGGTGCCGTTGAAGAACAGCTTGCTTTCAAAAGCGGCCATGGACGACGGACCGCCGCTGGCCGTGCCGGGATCGAGATCGGTGACGATCTGCGTGGTGGTTCCGTTGGTCTGCCACAATTCCACGCCGTCCGCGTTGGTCCGCGCAACGAAGAACAGCTCGCTGCCGACGACGGTCTCCAGAACGGGAGTAGAGACGCCGCCAAATGCACCGGAAGTTCCGTTTATATCGTCCAGCTCATGGGTGCCGGCCGACGTCCCGTCCGTGATCCACAATTCGCGGCCATCGCTCCCAGTCGTCGCCGTGAATATGACGCTGTTGCCCAGCGCGATGAAACTGCCCGGCTCGGAGGAGTTGTAATACTGATAGGAAGTGTGTCCCGGGACAGGCGTGCCGCCCGGAAAGAGATCTTTGGTGACGTTGTCGCCAGGCGTTCCGTAGGAGAAACCCAGTTCTTCGTTGGAGTTGCCATAAGCGCCCGCAACGCTCTGCGTCGGATAGATGATGCTCAGGCTGACGCCGAGCGTCGAATCGAAATGCGTCATGCCCTCTTGCGTAAGAGGCACGGTAGCCTGGATCGGCCCGGTATGGGATTCCAGCGTCCAATCACCGCCGAGCGAGGCGGCGCCCGTGATGTCGGTTGAACCGGCGACGTCCGCGCCGGTGAGATGCGCCAGCGCGTCCATGAAGGACTGACCCGCTTGGCCTTGCGCGGTATCGCAACTCCAGATCATCAGATCGCTCTGCGCGCTCATCGCTTTGCCGATGGTCGACAGGTCCTGTTCATGCGAGCCGGTGGTCAGATTGCCAAGGCTGAGCGCGCCTGCGGAGAAATCGATTTGCCCGGATTTGCCGTCGGCAATGATGTGGACTGCGCTGATGCCGTGATGGCCTGCCAGAGTTTCCGCGATCTGGTCGAGCGCGTCATGCTGGGAGTCGAGCAATACGACATCCATGCCCGGCTTGATGCCGGCCAACAGCGCCTGCAGGTCGTGGACGCTGGAATCGATAAATACGACCTGTCCGCCGACGTCCCCATGAGATCCGAACAGCG
>DATNNS010000115.1:0-19667 GCA_035601715.1 Rhizomicrobium sp. | reverse complement strand
CGCGGTTGCCGGATCCTTGAATGCCGACAATCCACCCGCCCCGCCCCATCCCGCGAGCAGCGCCACATATTGTGTACCGCCGATGGAATAGGTCATCGCGGGCGCGAGAATGCCGGTCTTCAGGTCGATCGACCACAGCTTGGCGCCGGTCTTGGCGTCATAGGCGCTGAAATCGCCATAGGCGTCGCCGCCGAACAGCAAGCCGCCGGCGGTGGTGAGCAAACCGCTGTTCCACGCGCCGCCCATCGCCACCTGCCACACTTCTTTTTGCGCGACAGGATCCCAGGCCTTGATATAGCCCACCGACGCCGCGGGCGGATGGCCGGACTTGATCGCGTCGAGCACGATCTGCGACACGGCCGCGAAATCGACGCCGAGATTCCAGGAGCCGTGCTTGTAGTCGAGCGTCTTTTCGCCGACGAAGATACCCGCGCCGTCCATCGCCGGGATATAGACGAGGCCGGTCTGCGGATCGAAGCTCATGGGCTGCCAATTGTGCGCGCCGGTTTCGGCCGGGAAGACGATGGCCATCTTCTTGGTGTAGCGCGCGTCGGGATCCTCGACCGGCCTGCCGGTCTTCAGATCTATGCTCTTCGCCCAGGTGACGGTGGCGAATTTCTGCGCGCTGATCAGCTTACCGGTCTGCCGATCGATCACGTAGAAGAAGCCGTTCTTGGGCGCGTGCATCAGGACATGGCGCAATTTGCCGCCGATCGTCAGGTCAGCGAGCGTTACGTCGGCCGTCGAGTCGAAATCCCAGGTATCGCCAGGCGTCGTCTGATAGGCCCAGGCGAACGCGCCGGTCTTGGCGTGCAGCGCAACCACCGAGGAGAGATAGAGGTTATCGCCACCCTTGGGCGAGCGCAGATCGCGATTCCACGGATTGCCGTTGCCGGTGCCGAAGTAGAGGAGGTCGAGCTTGGGATCGTAGGACATCGAATTCCACGGCGCGCCGCCGCCGCCGATGTCCCAAAATTTGTATTTTCCGGTTGTGTCCCAAGTCTTGAGCGCGCGGGTCAGCGCCGCGTTCTCCTGCGGCTTCGCGGGGTCGCCCGGCACGACATGGAAGCGCCAGACCTTCTTGCCCGTCAACGCATCGAACGCCGTGACGTAGCCGCGGCTGTCGTATTCCGCGCCGCCATTGCCGATGACGATAAGCCCATCCATCGCGCGCGGCGCGCCGGTGATCGTATAGGTATGAGCATGATTCTCGACAGTATCGACGCTCCAGTCGACCTTGCCAGTTCTGGAATCGAGCTTGATCAGGCGGCCGTCCAGAGTGCCGACGAATACCGCGCCCTTCCACAGCGCCACGCCGCGGTTGACGACGTCGCAGCAAGCGTAACGTCCCGTGGCGCCCGGCACTTTCGGATCGTACTGCCAGAGTTCCTTGCCGCTCGCCGCGTCGAGCGCGATCACTTTGCTCCACGGCAGCGTTATGAACATCACGCCATCGGAGACGATCGGCGTGGCTTCCAGCCCGCGCACCGAATAGGTGCGGTATTCCCAGGCGACGCCCAGGTCTTTCACGTTGGCGGTGGTGATCTGGCTGAGCGGCGAGAAGCGCTGCTCGGAATAGGTGCGTCCGTGAGAGAGCCATTCACCGGGATCAGCGTCGGCATTGGCGATCCTAGCGCCATCCACTTTAGCGCCTGGCGCTGCCGGAACGGTCATGACATGCGCGGGCTTGGACAGGGGTTTCGCCGTGGCTGCCGGGACGGACAGGATCGCGGCAATCACGGCGGCTTCGACCAAGCCGGCAATGCGGATGTTCATGGATGGGCTCCCCTTCGCCATCGCTCTGCGGCGACGGCTGTGGCAGGTTAGGGAGACTCGCGTCTCCCGACAATATGTCAGTGCGACCAACCTTTCAGGACCAATCCCTATGGGCATGCCTCAGGCCAAACGCGACCCCAAACGCGAGGTTCTGAAGCAGGTTTTCGGCTTCGACGATTTCCGTCCCGGCCAGGAAGAGGCGATGGACGCCCTGCTGGCGGGCGAGAACGTGCTGATGGTGATGCCCACCGGCTCGGGCAAGTCGCTCTGTTTTCAGGTTCCGGCGCTGGTGCGCGGCGGGCTCACCATCGTGGTCTCGCCGCTGGTGGCGCTGATGCAGGACCAGGTGGCGGCGCTGCGATTGGCGGGTGTCGCTGCCGACACGATCAACTCCTCGCGCGAGCGGGAGGACAACATCGCCGCCTGGCAACGCGCCGCCTCGGGCCAGACGCGGCTGCTTTATCTGGCGCCCGAACGATTGATGACCGAGCGGATGCTGGCGGCGCTGCGCAGGCTCGATGTGCGGCTGATCGCCATCGACGAGGCGCATTGCATCTCGCAATGGGGACCGGCGTTCCGCCCGGAATATGCTTCGCTGTCCAGCTTGCGCGATCTGTTTCCCAACGTGCCCATCGCCGCGCTTACCGCCACCGCCGACGAGGTCACGCGCGCCGACATCGCCACGCAGCTTTTCGGCGGCAACGTCAACATGCTGGTACATGGTTTCGACCGGCCGAACATCAGGCTCACGGTCGAGACCAAGCAGGATTCCAAACGCCAGTTGCTGGCTTTCCTGCAAAGCCATGCGGGCGAAAGCGGCATCGTCTATTGCCTGTCGCGCAAGAAGACGGAGACGATGGCTGGGTTCCTGAACGAGAACGGCTTCCGCGCCCTGCCCTATCACGCCGGCATGGACAAGGACGCGCGCGAAGCCAACCAGAACCGCTTCATGACGGAGCGCGCCATCGTGATGGTGGCGACGATCGCCTTCGGTATGGGCATCGACAAATCCGATGTCCGTTTCGTTTTCCACGCCGATCTGCCGGGCAGCCTGGAGGCTTATTACCAGGAGATCGGCCGCGCCGGGCGCGACGGCGCGGCGGCGGAAGCCCACATGCTGTTCGGCCTCGACGATATCCGGATGCGGCGCGTCTTCATCGACCAGGAAGACGCGGGCGAGGATCGCAAGCGGCGCGAACATGTCCGCCTCGGCGCGCTGCTCGGCTATTGCGATGCGCCGAGTTGCCGCCGCCAGGTCCTGCTCGCCTATTTCGGCGAGACCACGGAGCCTTGCGGCAATTGCGACATCTGCCGCGATCCTTCCGAACTCGCCGACACGACCGAGGACGCGCGGAAGGTCTTGATTGCGGTGCGCGCGACCGGGGAGCGCTATGGCGGCGCGCATGTCATCGACGTGCTGCGCGGCGGCGAAACCGAAAAGGCCGTCATGGCGGGGCATGCGCGCCTGGCGATCTTCGGTACGGGCGCGGCGCGCAAGAAGGAGGAATGGCAGGGCCTGATCCGCCAGATGGTCGCTGCTGGCTTGATGCGCCATGACGTCGGCGGCTTCGGCGGACTGGCGGTTGCGAGCAAGGGCGAGGCCTTATTGCGCGGCGAGACGAAATTCCACAGCCGTCCTGCCACGCCGCGCCTCAAGACCAAGAAGGAAATGCGCAAGGAGCGCATCGCGGAGTTGCCCGATACGGAACAGTCGCTCCTCGCCGGGCTGAAGGCGGTTCGCATGCGGCTGGCGAAGGAACGGCGCGTGCCGCCTTACGTCATATTCTCGGATCGCTCGCTGATCGACATGGCCCAACGCCGTCCGCAGAATGAAAACGAGTTCGGCGAGGTCCATGGCGTCGGCGCCGCCAAGCTCAAGGATTTCGCCGCCATCTTCCTGGACGCCATCCGCGCGCATCGATGATGGCCCCGCGCCCCCGCACTCGGGCTTGCTTGCGGCGCGCGCGACCGCTTGCGAAAATGGCACTCATTGTCGCTGTCGCGACAGCGTCGATATTCGCGGCTCCAGCGCCGCGCGCGCAATCCGCGCCGCCAAGCAAGATTGTGAAGTCTGTGGCGGCTCCGCCGAAAGCGGCTGCAAAGGTCGTCACACAATCCGCATTCGACAAGGAAGCCCAGATGTCATCCGGCCAATTGCTGGGCCGGTGGAATCCTTTGATCGAGCAGGCGTCGAAACGGTTCGGCGTTCCGCAAAGCTGGATACGCGCGGTGATGCAGGCCGAGAGCGGCGGACGTACGATGTCGACGGAAACCAGGCCCATCATCTCCAGTGCCGGCGCGATGGGCCTGATGCAGCTCATGCCGCCGACCTATCGCGACATGCGGCTGCAATATGGGCTCGGCCTCAATCCCTACGACCCGCACGACAACGTCTTCGCCGGCACGGCCTATCTGCGCTGGCTGCGCGAAAGATATGGATATCCGCAGATGTTCGCGGCCTATAATGACGGGCCGGGTCACCTCGAGGATCGCCTGGTGCGCGGTCGCCTGCTGCCGATCGAGACGCAACTTTATGTCAGCGGCATCACCAATGTCCTGGAAACAGGCCGCGGCGTCTCGCGCCGGAATCTGGCGAAGTTCACGCGGCCGGACGGCACGATCGTCTGGATCGACAGCGCAGCGGTCGCGTCGGTCCGCGCCGCCTTTCCCGGAGAATACGCGGCCGGCGTACAGTCGGTCATCACGGTGGGACGCGTCAGGCAGGGCGTTTGCGAGAGCGTCGCCAAAGCCAAGGCGACGATAAAGGCCCATGGCGGATGGATTTGAGCGGGAGTGCAGCGCAACCCGGCGCAGGAGCCTTTCCAGCGCCTCCAGATTGTTGTGGCGTAATGACCCCAATCGGCACATGCTCTTGTCACTGAAGCGGATCGCAGAATTCGCCCTGGGAGGAAGTCATGTCGTTGGTCCACCATCCGGACCGGTCGCACGATCTGTCCCTGATTGGCCTGGTTCTGGTCGTTTGTGGGATCATCGCGGCGGCCGTGCCCTGCCTGAAAGTGGCGGTCGATCAGGTTTTCTCGCTGCTCTGGTAGGGTCAATTCGGATAGCGTAAGCGGGTCGCCAAGGCGGCCAGGGGCGCTGTTTGTCGTTCAGCCGCGCAAATAACAGCTGCGCCGCAATACAAAAAATTCCGCGACACACATCAAACCGGTGTAAATCGGCGCCTTGCCCATTACATTGTTGCAAGTGCGAAGGAAGGGAGTCGGGGGCCATCTCCTGCGACCCGACGTTTATGTTCAACCTGCAATCGAGTGAATCCCGAATGATCAAGCGCGTTTTGAACACCCTGGGTCCCAACTTGGCCCTGATGGGATGCGTCGTTGTGGCGGGCTGTGGCCCGTCCCAGCCGCCCCAGCGGCCTCCGCCGGACGTGGGCGTTGTCGTGATTCGCACCGAGCCCGTGCAGCTGACCGCCGTACTGCCGGGCCGCACCGACTCCTATGCCGTCTCCGACGTTCGCCCCCAGGTGAACGGGATCCTCAAAGCCCGCCTGTTCACCGAAGGCAGCAATGTCGTCGCGGGCCAGCCGCTCTATCAGATCGATCCGGCGCCCTATCAGGCCGCCTATGACAACGCGAATGCCGCACTCGCGACCGCCAAGGCAAAAGCGGCGCGTTACGCGGCGCTTGTCCGGCTGAACGCGGTCGCGCCGCAGGATTACGACGACGCCGAAGCCGCCTACAAAGAAGCGCTCGCCAATGCCAAGGCGGCGCGCATCAATCTCGACTACACCCGCATCACCGCGCCGATCTCCGGACGCATTGGCCGCTCGGCGTTTACTCAGGGCGCGCTCGTCACGTCGGGTCAGACGACAGCGCTCGCCACGATCCAGACGCTTGATCCGATCTATGTCGATCTCGCGCAATCGAGTTCCGAGCTTCTCGATCTGAAATCGGCCATGCAGGGCGGTCACCTGACCCATAACGGCCCGACATCGGCGCGCGTTACGCTGCAATTGGACAACGGCGAACCTTATCCGCAGGCCGGCACGCTGCAATTCAGCGAAGTCACGGTCGACCAGAGCACCGGCGCGGTGACGTTGCGCGCGATCTTCCCCAATCCGGACGGCATTCTGCTCCCCGGCATGTTCGTTCGCGCGACGATCATCGAAGGCATTCAACAAAACGCGATACTGGCGCCGCAACAGGGCATCAGCCGCAATGAAAAGGGCGACCCCACCGCCGATATCGTCGATGGCAAGGGCATCGCGCGGCTGCGCATCCTCAAAACGTCCCGCGTCATCGGCGACAAATGGCTGGTTACGGATGGCCTCAAGCCAGGCGACAAATTGATCGTTGAAGGGCTGCAAAAGGTGACACCGGATGGGCCCGTTCACGCCGTTCCGGCGTCCTTCGCTTCCAACACCGCGATGCCGGGCCGGAACTGATGGGCTTCTCTCAGTTCTTCATCGACCGGCCGGTCTTTGCCTGGGTAATCGCGATCGTCATCGCGCTCGCCGGCGTGCTCGCCATCACGATCTTGCCGATCACGCAGTATCCGACCATTGCGCCGCCCGCGGTGTCGATCAACGCGACCTATCCGGGAGCCTCGGCCCAGACGCTGGAGAATTCGGTCACCCAGATCATCGAACAGCAGCTCACCGGCGTGGACAATCTGCTCTATTTCTCCTCGTCCAGCAGTTCCAACGGACAGGTCACGATCACGGCGACCTTCAGCGCGGGCACCAATCCGGACATCGCCCAGGTCCAGGTGCAGAACAAAGTGCAACAGGCGCTGCCGCTTCTGCCCCAGGAGGTGCAGCAACAGGGGGTCGTCGTCACCAAATCGCAGAGCAGCTTCCTCCTGATCGTGGCGCTGTATGACAGCAGCGGTCGCTATACCAACGTCGACATCTCCGACTTCCTCGCCAGCACGCTTCAGGACCCCCTGTCGCGCATCTCCGGCGTCGGCCAGGCGCAGGTGTTCGGCTCGGAATATGCCATGCGCATCTGGCTCGATCCATTCAAGCTCAACAGCTATGCGCTGACGCCCGCCGACGTCGAGACCGCGATCCTGGCGCAGAACACGCAAGTATCCGCCGGCGAGATCGGCGCGCTGCCCGCGGTTCCCGGGCAGCAGCTCGATGCGACCGTCACGGCACAGTCGCGGCTGGAAACGCCGGCGCAGTTCCGCAACATCGTGCTCAAGAGCAACACCGACGGCTCCATCGTGCGGCTGGGCGATGTGGCGCGTGTCGAGTTGGGGGCGCAGAACTATTCGGTCGTCAGCCGCATGAACGGCAGACCTGCGGCGGGCATCGCGATCCAGCTTGCCCCCGGCGCAAACGCATTGACCACGGCCGATGCTGTGAAGGCCAAGGCCGCCTCGCTCGCCGCGTCCTTTCCGCCCGGCGTCAAGCTCGCCTTTCCGGTGGACAACACCACATTCATCCGGCTTTCGATCAACGATGTGATCAAGACACTGGTGGAAGCCACGCTCCTCGTCGTGATCGTGATGTTCGTGTTCCTGCAGCATTGGCGCACCACGCTGATTCCCGCCATCGCGGTGCCGGTCGTGCTGCTGGGCACCTTCGCGGTGCTGGCGGTGGCCGGCTATTCGATCAACACGCTCACCATGTTCGCGCTGGTGCTGGCCATCGGCTTGCTGGTCGATGACGCCATCGTGGTGGTCGAGAACGTCGAGCGGCTGATGCGCGAAGAAGGGCTGTCGCCCCGCGACGCGACGAAGAAATCCATGCAGGAGATAACCGGCGCACTGGTCGGCATCGCGCTGGTGCTGTCGGCGGTGTTCTTGCCGATGGCGTTCTTCGGCGGCTCAACCGGCGTGATCTACCGCCAGTTCTCCGTGACTATCGTCTCGGCGATGGTGCTGTCCGTGATGGTGGCGCTGATCCTGACGCCGGCTCTTTGCGCGACATTGCTCAAGCCGATTCCGAAGGATGGCGGCCAGTTGCATGGCCGCTTTTTCACCTGGTTCAACGAGACCTTCGAATATGGCATGAACCGTTATCGCCATGCGCTGGAGCGGTTTCTCGGTTGGATTGCGCCCGCGATGTTGATCTATGCCGGCATTCTCGTCGTGCTGGTATTGCTGTTCATCCGCCTGCCCACGGCGTTCCTGCCCGAGGAAGACCAAGGCGCGGTGCTGACGCAATTCACCCTGCCTGTCGGCGCCACGCAGGCGCGCACGCTCGCGGTCGCCAAACAGGTCGAGCACCATTACATGGTCGATGAGAAATCCAATGTCGACGTGGTCTTTGCCGTGGTCGGCTTCAGCTTCGCCGGCGCCGGACAGAATTCCGGCCTTGCATTCGTTCACCTGAAGAATTGGAGCGACCGCTCCGGCGCCACGAATCACGCGGCGGCCATCGTGCAGCGCGCGATGAAGTCCTTCTCGCAAATCCGCGACGCGCAGGTCTTCGCGCTGGTGCCGCCGGCTGTGCAGGAGTTGGGCAATTCGTCCGGCTTCGACCTCGAAATGGAGGACCGCGGCGGGCTCGGGCATGACGGGCTGATGAAGGCGCGCAACCAGTTCCTCGCGCTGGCGGGTCGCGATCCGGCGCTGGCGGGCGTGCGGCCGAACGGACTGGACGACACCGCGCAACTGCATATCGACATCGACCAGGACAAGGCGTCCGCGCTCGGCCTGTCGCTCTCCGACATCAACAACACGCTGGCGATCGCGTGGGGCGGACTGTTCGTCAACGACTTCGTGGACCGCGGCCGCGTCAAGCGCGTGTTCCTGCAGGCCGATGCGCCCTACCGCATGACGCCGCAGGACCTGGATCGCTGGTATGTGCGCAGCACGTCCGGCGAAATGGCGCCGTTTTCATCCTTTTCGACATCGAACTGGACTGTCGGCCCCGCCAAGCTCGAGCGCTATAACGGCATCGGGTCGCTGGAGATTCAGGGCGCGCCGGCACCGGGCAAAAGCTCGGGCGCCGCCATCGCGGAAGTCGAAAAACTGTTCCAGCAACTGCCCAAGGGCGTGGGTCTGGAATGGACCGGGCTGTCATATCAGGAATTGCAGGCCGGGTCGCAGACCTACGCGCTTTATGGAATCTCGCTGCTCGTCGTGTTTCTGCTTCTGGCGGCGCTTTATGAAAGCTGGTCGATCCCGTTCGCGGTGATGCTCGTCATTCCGCTCGGCATCGTCGGCGCGATCATCGCCGCTACCTTGCGCGGCCTCTACAACGACATCTATTTCCAGGTGGGGTTGCTGACGACCATGGGCTTATCGGCCAAGAATGCCATCCTGATCGTCGAATTCGCGGTTGACGCGCAGAAGCGCGGCGAGCCCGTGCGCGAGGCGGCGCTGGAAGGCGCGCGCCTGCGGTTGCGTCCGATTCTGATGACATCGCTTGCCTTCGTTGCCGGCGTCATTCCGCTGGCAATTTCGACGGGAGCGGGCGCAGCGAGCCAGAACGATATCGGCACGGGCGTCATCGGCGGCATGCTGTCCGCGACCGCGCTGGCGATCTTCTTTGTGCCGCTGTTCTACGAAATCATCCGCGACCGCTTCAAATCGCCCGTGAACGTGCCGGAATCGTCGTGACGGGAAAACTTGGCGGATCGCTTTATCTTGAAGCGGCTGCGACGCGCACCTGATCGCCCTGGCGCAGGGAATCGGGTGGATTGTCGATGATGCGGTCTCGCCGTGTAATTCCGGCCGCAATTTCCACCGTGGTGCCCAGATCGCGCAGGATGGTGACCGGCCTGATTGCGACACGATTGTCCGCACCCACGATCGCGACGGCGGTGCCGGCATCATTGAAGACGAGCGCGCTCGCGGGCAGACGGACGGCATCGGCGGTAGCCGGCAAATCGAGCTTTACCTGCGCATAATCGCCCGCCTTCAGCCGATGGCCGGGATTGTCCGCCTGGAGTTGAATCAACACCGTGCCCGTCTGCGCGCTTACCGAGCCCGCGCTTGCGATCAGCGTGGCGACGAAGGTCTCGCCGGGATAATCGGGCACCGTGAAAGCCGCCTTCAATCCCGGCTGGATTTGCGCCGAATAGCCCTGCGGCACATTCACATAGATGCGCACCTTGCTGTCATCGGCGACAGTGAAAAGAGGCGTCGCGGTCGAGGTCCCGACATTGACGAGAGCGCCGACATCGACTCCGCGACTCGTCACCGTTCCGTCGAACGGTGCAGTGATGCGCTTGAAATTCTCCAGATCGGCGAGACGATCCACATTGGCCTTGGCGGATGCGACGGCGGCGTTCTTCGCCGCAAGATCGCCGTTCTTCTCATCCACGTCCTGCGGCGCTGCGGCGTTCGCCTTGGCGAGCAGGTTCCAGCGCCGCGCCGTTTGCGCGGAGAGCCGCTGGTTGGCGACGGCGGTGCCAAGATCGGCCTTGGCCTGCGCAAGCTGCTGATCCTGATCCGGTACGTCGATCTCAGCGAGGAGCTGACCGGCTTTCACCGGCGTCCCGATATCGACGTACCATTTCTTGAGATAGCCGCTCACCCGCGCATAGATCGGCGCGCTGTTGAACGCCTGTACCGTGCCCGGGAAAACAAGATCGCTCGATTGGCTGCTCGCCGCCAGATTGATGACGCTGACCGTCGGCAGCGCATTGGTTTCGGTCCAGGTGGCCACCTCGTGACTCGCGGTGACGCGGGTGATGGCGCCTACCACGACGATCAGCGCAACGACGACCGCCGCAACGATGCCGATCAATCGCAAGCGCCTGGGCGGCGTATAGCGCAGCATATCGGGCGTGTCAGGCATAAGCTTCTCCGGAAGACGGTGTGGCGGCGGATTGCGTGCGCGCCGGTTGCGGCGCCTTGCGCCCGTGTACGATGCTGAACACCACCGGCACGAAGACCAGCGTGGCACAGGTGGCGAAGATGAGGCCACCGATCACGGCGCGACCGAGCGGCGCATTCTGCTCGCCGCCCTCGCCCAGGCCGAGCGCCATCGGCGCCATGCCGATTATCATGGCGAGGGCGGTCATCAGCACCGGGCGAAACCGCGTAACGCCAGCCTCGACGGCGGCCAGCGCCGCGTTGCCCGTGGCCGCGAGCCGCTCGCGCGCGAAGCTGACGACGAGAATGGAATTCGCAGTGGCAACGCCCATGCACATGATCGCGCCGGTCAGGGCCGGAACGGAGAGAGTCGTGCCGGTGGCGAACAGCATCCAGACGATGCCGGCAAGCGCAGCCGGCAGCGCGGTGATGATGACGAAAGGATCCAGCCAGGACTGGAAGTTCACGACGATCAGCATGTAAATCAACACGATCGCGGCCAGCAGCCCGTAGGTCAGCCCGGTGAAGGCCGTGTTCATGGTCACGACCTGCCCGCGCAGATTCACCGTGACACCCTTGGGCGCATCCTTCGCCGTGCTCGCGAGAAGCTCCTGGATGTCGCTCGCCACGCCGCCAAGGTCGCGATCTTGGGTCGTGGCATAGAGATCGAGCGCCGGCATGACATTGTAATGCGTCACTACGGCGTCGGATTGCTCGCGGCTGATCTTGCCGAGGCCGCCCAGGATTTGCAGGCCGCCGGCGGCGCCGGTCACTGGGATGTTCTCCAGCCGCGCCAGGCTGTCGACTTGATATTCCGGCGTTTGCGCAACGATAGGATAGGACACGCCCGTCTGCGGATTGAGCCAGAACGTGGGCGCTGTCTGGGAGCTTCCCGCGATGGAGGTCACGACGCTGTTGGTGACGTCGCGTTCGGTGAGGCCCAGTTCAGCCATGCGCGAGCGGTCGACATCGACTCGCAGCTGCGGATTCTGGAACGACTGCTGCATACGGGCATCCGCAAGTCCGCGGATGCCGCGCATCTTGTCCAGCAGCTCCAGCGCATAAGCGCGGTCCTTGTTCATCTTCGGGCCGGATATCTGCACATCGATGGGTGCCGGCGCGCCGAAATTCAGGATTTGGCTGATAATGTCAGCCGGCAGGAACGAGAACGCCGTTCCCGGAAAAGCCCCCGGCAGCGTCTCTCGAAGCTTGCGAACGTAATCCGCAGTTGGATGATGGTCCGGATTGAGCGTGACGTAGATGTCGCCGTCCTGATAACCGATCAGGCCCGAATTGTTGTAGACCGTGTTGATCGAGCTTGTCGGCAACCCGATATTGTCCACGATCGACGACAGCTCGCCGGGCGGGATTGTCCTGCGAATCTTGTTCTCGATATCGCCGAACATCGCCGAGGCGTGCTCGATGCGCGTGCCGACAGGCGGACGCACATGCAGCGTGATCTCGCCCGCGTCGACGGCGGGAAAAAAATTCGAGCCGAGAAACGGCAACAATACGAACGACGCGATGACAAAGCCCAGGAAGCCAATGACGAACAGCTTGCGGTGATCGAGCGCCATTGCCAGCACATTGCGATAGCCCTCACGAAAGTTCTCGAAGCGCGATTCGAATGCGCGCTGGATGCGGGAGAACACGTTGGTGCCGGCCGCAGCGTGCGCATCGCCGTCATGCGGTCTCAGCAGATACATCGCCATCGTCGGAACCAGCGTGCGCGACAGGATAAACGAGGCGATCATGGCGAAGACCACGGCCTCCGCCATCGGCACGAACAGGAAGCCGGCCACGCCTTTCAGCGCGAACATCGGCACGAAGACGATACAGATGCACAGCAGCGAGACAAAAGCGGGCTGCACGATCTGCTGCGCGCCGTCGAGAATCGCGGTGCGAACCTCCTTGCCGTGCTCCAGATGCCAATTGATGTTCTCGATGGTGACCGTGGCGTCGTCCACCAGGATGCCGACGGCGAGCGCCAGCCCGCCTAAAGTCATGATGTTCAGCGTCTGGCCATTCGCCCACAGCGCCGCGAGCGCGCACAGGACCGCCAGCGGGATGGAGATCGCGATGATCACGGTGGAGCGCCAGCTTCCCAGGAACAGCAGGATCATCAGGCTGGTCAACGCGGCCGCGATCACGCCCTCGCGCACCACCCCGGAAATGGCGGCCTTCACGAACAGCGACTGGTCGTTGAGCAGGCTGATCTTGAAGTTCGGCGGCAGGGTGGCTTCGAGCTTGGGCAGCGCATCCTTGACCCCTTGCACGATGTCGAGCGTCGAGGCCGATCCGGTTTTGAGGATGGTGGTCAGAACCGCGCGGACGCCATCGACATGGACAACGCTCTGCTGCGGCGGGTTTCCGTCACGAACGTGACCCACATCGTGGATATAGACGATCGCACCGTTCACCGATTTGATCGGAATGTCGTTGAGCTGATCGATGGTATCGGGCGCGTCGTTGAGCTTCACGGTGTATTGGGTGGGACCGAACTTGACCGTGCCGGCGGGGAGAATCTGGTCCTGCGCGGCGATGGCGTTCTCGACATCCTGGGCCGAAAGACCGCGCGCCTGCAGAGCCTGCGAATCCAGATCGATCTGCAACTGGCGCACTTTTCCGCCATAGGAATAGGGGATCGCGGCGCCGGGGATCGTCGTCAGAACCGGACGCACGAAATTCTGCGCGATATCGAGCACCTGCTGCTCGGACATATGCTGGCCCGAGAAGGCGAGCTGCAGGATGGGCACGGTCGAGGCGTTATAGTTCAGGATCAGCGGCGGGGTGGCGCCCGGCGGCATCTGTTTCAGTGTGGTCTGCGAGATCGAAGTGACCTGTGCTGTCGCAGTGCGGATGTCGACCCCGGGCTGGAAGTAGATCTTCTCGATCCCCATGCCCGGAAGCGACGTGCTTTCGATGTGCTCGATGTCGTTGACGGTGGTAGTGAGGCCGCGCTCGTAGGGCGAGATGATGCGCCCGGCCATTTCGTCCGGCGAAAGGCCGGTATACTGGAAGGCGACGCCGATCACCGGGATCTTGATATCCGGGAAAATATCCGTTGGCGTCTGCATCGCCGCCAAGGGACCGACGATCACGATCAGGATCGCCATGACGATGAAAGTGAGTGGCCGCTCCAGCGCGACACGAACGATCCAGGTCATTCCACCATTGCCTTTGGTGCTTGCATCAGGTCCGGGCTGACCCGGGCAGAAATCCACACTTGCGATTCGCGGCGCCGAACCGTTGATGCAAACCCGGCTGTCGCGGCGGCAGCTCGAAAGCGGCCGGCGTGACTCTTCCCGAACGTTATATTGACCGGTACTTTTGCTGTTCGTATATACGTACCGCTCGGTAACATCGTCAAGGCACCAGACTGTGACAAAAGCAAAACTCCTCGCGAGGTCTCGCCCGGCGCAGAAAGTTCCCCGACCCAAGCGGGCGGCCGAGCGCATTCGGGAATCCGCCCGTGACCTGTTCTACCGCCAAGGCATCCGCGCGGTCGGCGTCGACGAAATCGTGACACAGGCCGGCGTCACCAAGCCGAGCCTCTATCGCAGCTTCCCCTCCAAGGATGAACTGGCTGCGGACTATCTTCGTCACCTGGGTGAAGAGGGCCTTGCGCGCTTCGAAGCGACGATTTCGGCAAAGCCGGGCGATCCGCGCGGGCAATTTCATCTTTGGCTGGCCGAACTGCTGCAACGAGCAAGCAAGGCGGATTATCGCGGCTGCGGCGCCACCAACGCGGCCGTCGAATATCCGCACCACAAGCATCCCGCGCGCAAGGTCGCGGTGAGCATTAAGATTCGCTTCCGTGCCGCGCTGGCTGCGCTTGCCAAGGCGATGGGCGCGCGCAAACCGGACAGACTCGGCGATGCGCTGCTGTTGTTGCTCGAAGGCGTGTATGCGTCGGGTCAGCTATTCGGCCCCGGCGGGCCCGCACATGTGGTCATCGAAGCCGCCGATGCGCTGATCGACAGCTATCTGGAAAATGATCGTTAGAGCAGCAGCCTTGCGAAGAACCGTGCCGGCCGCGGGCCTTCGCGCAGATAACCCCGCATCGAAAAAATGCGGCCCGCAACACTTGACGCCTTGGGTCGCAAGCCCGAGATAAGGGTTGCTTTCCGTGGGGGCACCTCCTTGAACAATCAAGCTCCGACGCCGGGTCCCGACGCCGATATGACCGGTCGCCTGGGTCTCAATCTTCGCGGCCGCCGCTTCACGCGCCGGCAGATCGCGCTTGCGGCGGGGGGTGCGCTCGTCGTCATCGTCCTGGCCTGGATGCTGCTGGGCGGCGGCCCGAAGCAGCAATACGTCACCGGTGAGATCACGCGCGGACCGCTGTCCGTCACGGTCAGCGCCACGGGCACGCTGGCGCCGCGCGATCAGGTCGATGTGGGTTCGGAAGTCTCGGGGCGTATCGACGAGCTGTATGCCGACTACAACGACCATGTCAAAAAAGGCCAGAAGCTCGCCAAGATCAACACCGACCAGCTCATGGCCGAGCTCGATCAGGCGCGCGCGACGCTGGCGCAGGCGCAAGCGACGCTCAATCAGGATCGCCTGACGATCGACCGCTACCGCAAGCTCAGGCGCAGCGACGCGGTGTCGCCGCAACAATACGACAACGGGATCGGCGACTATGGGCGCGCCAAGGCCGGTGTCGCGCTCGCGGCGGCACAAGCCAGGGCCGACGAGACGCTGCTCACCAAGGCCACCATCTTCGCGCCGATCGACGGCGTCGTGCTGGACCGCAAAGTGAGCCGCGGACAGACCGTTGTCGCCGCCATGACCACGCCGGTCCTGTACACCCTGGCGAGCGACCTTTCGCAAATGGAGCTGGACGTCGATATCGACGAAGCCGATGTCGGCGCGGTGCACGCGGGCCAAGCCGCGAGCTTCACCGTGGACGCCTATCCCAACAAGGAATTCGCCGCGACTCTGATTCAGGTTCGCAACGCGCCGCAGACGGTACAGGGGGTCGTCACTTACAAGGGCATTCTGCTGGTGCAGAATCGCGAATTGCTGCTCAAGCCCGGCATGACGGCAACCGCAACGATCATGGCAAAAAAGCTGGGCGACGCGCTGGAAGTGCCCAATGCAGCTCTTCGCTTCATCGCGCCGGAAGATATCAGCAAAAAAGCCCCTCCCCCGTCGGCGGTCGCAAACCAGGGGCGCGTGTGGACCGAGGACGGCAGGACGCTCAAGCCGCACGATCTCAAGCTCGGGCCCACTGACGGCCGGCACACGCAGATTCTCAGCGGCGATCTGAAAGCCGGCGATCAGGTCGTCACGGACATCAAGACTCCGGACGACAAGAGCAAATGAGCGCGCCGCTCATCGAATTGTGCGGCGTCACCAAAACCTATGGCAGCGGGGAAGCCGCGGTCAACGCGCTTGCCGGAATCGACCTGTCCATTCACGACGGCGAGTTCGTCGCGGTCATGGGACCGTCGGGTTCGGGCAAATCGACCGCAATGAATATCCTGGGCTGCCTCGATACGCCGACTTCGGGCCTTTATTCTTTTCGCGGCGCGGATGTCGGCGCGCTGTCGCGCGACCAGCGCGCGCTGCTGCGGCGCTATTACATCGGATTTGTGTTTCAGGGTTTCAACTTGCTCAAGCGCACGACCGCGATCGAGAACCTGGAGTTGCCCCTGGTCTACCGCGGCATCGCCAAGGCTGAGCGCCACGATCGCGCGCTTGCGGCGCTGAAGCAGGTTGGGCTCGGCGACCGCGGCGATCACACAGCCGCCGAGCTTTCAGGCGGTCAGCAGCAACGCGTCGCCATCGCGCGCGCACTGGTGAGTGAGCCCTCCGTCGTCTTCGCAGACGAGCCCACCGGCAACCTCGACAGCCAGAAGAGCCACGAAATCATGGCTTTGCTGAAATCGCTGAACGAAGACCGTGGGCTCACGATCGTGCTCGTCACCCATGAAGAAGATGTCGCGGCCTATGCCAAGCGGAAAGTCCGTTTCCACGACGGCCACATCGTGTCGGACACCGCGAAGGTGGTAGCGTGATCGGCAACGCGTTCCTCCTGGCATTACGCGAAATCCGCAACAATCTGATGCGCGCGGGACTGACGACACTCGGCATCGTCATCGGCGTGGGCGCGGTGATCGCGATGGTGACCTTGGGCAACGGCGCGACCAAGAGCGTGACCTCCGATATCGCCGCGATGGGCCGCAATCTGATCATCGTGATCCCCGGTCAGCGCAGCAATGGGCCGCCGCTGGCGACGTCGCCCTTCACAGTCGCGGATGCGGACGCGATCGCGCGCGAGATTCCCGGCCTGAACGCGGTGGCGCCCGAAGCGGAGCGACAGGAAACGGTAGTCAACGCAAACCGCAACCGGGCAACCCAGATCACCGGCTCGACCAATGCATGGTTCGCGGCGCGAGACTGGCCACTGGTCTCCGGACGGCCGTTCTCCTTGGCCGAGGTGCGCGCCGGAAAGGCTACCTGCATCCTGGGCGAAACCGTTCGCCATGATCTTTTCGGCGCGGAAAATCCGGTGGGCGCGCGCATCCGCGTGGACAAGGTCACCTGCGACGTGATCGGGCTTCTCGAACCCAAGGGCCAGTCGACCTGGGGTCAGGATCAGGACGATCTCGTGCTCATGCCGCTGCAGGCTGTACAACGAAGGCTGGCCGGCAATACCGACGTCAATGTCATCCTGGTCTCCGTCGCCAGCGCATCGGGCGTGCCCCATGCCAAGGACGAGATCGAGCGGCTGATGCGCGAGCGGCGCCATCTGGTCGCCGGCATCGCCGACAATTTCGCGGTAAACGATTTACAGGAACTGACGCGCACGGTGGAGGCCACGACCGCGATCTTGACAGCGTTTCTGTCTGCTGTGGCCGCGGTGAGCCTCCTTGTTGGCGGCATTGGCATCATGAATGTGATGTTGGTGTCGGTGACGGAACGCACCCGCGAAATCGGCATCCGCCTTGCCATCGGCGCGCGCGAGCGCGACGTGCTGCTTCAGTTCCTGATCGAGGCGGTGGTGATGAGCGCGCTTGGCGGCATCATCGGCGTCACGTTGGGGCTGGCGGGATCGGCAGCCGCGGCATCGGCGCTCAAGCTGCAATTCATCGTCGATCCCGGTATCGTCGCGATCGCCGTGATTTTCTCGGCCGCCGTTGGCGTCGCCTTCGGCTACTTCCCGGCCCGCCGCGCCGCGCGGCTCGATCCGATCGAAGCGCTGCGGCACGAGTGATGCGCCCACGTTGCAGTGATCAAAGCGTTTGCTGACCATTTCCTCGCTCTTCGCCCAAAGCGGTGCTGACGACCATGGCGCCATGCGCCGCCAACGTGTGCGCGGTTTCCACGCCGACGCTGCCCGTCCTGCCTAATGCCCACAGCGCCCTGAGTTTTCGCTGCCAGGTTGGCAATTACTGGCGAAATTGGTAGGATTTGCCTTGGCGTACCGTGTGGGAGTTGAGTTTTTCGGCCGTCGTATATTGAGAAGGGGCACTCTCGCCATGGGCAATATTGATCGCGCGAATGCATTCGCCACCCCGAAAACTTCACACCACATGAAGGTGCTTTTCCTGCACCCGAAAACCCTTGTCGACTCCTGGCCGGTGCCGATCGACACGCTGGGCGAGATCGTGAAGTTTCCGAGCGCCGTCTATCCGGTGCTAGCGGCGGCCATCGCCGATCTGCCGGTGCGGATGGAAATCTTCGACGGCTATGTCGCGCGCGAAACCTTTGCCGGCTACAAGCAACGCTTGCGCTGGCCGGACCTGATCGCCATTTCGTGCATGTCGCCCCTCAAGGCGCTCGATACCGAACTGACCATCCGCTTGGCAAAACAGCTCAATCCCGCCGTGCGAGTCGTGGTCGGCGGCAATCACGCCACCGCTTGGCCGGAACGCTGGATGGAAGCCGGCGCCGATTTCGTGGTGGTCGGCGAAGGTGAGGTCGCATTTCGCCGTTTGATCGAGACTTTGCTGGCGGATGGTGATGACTTCCAGGACATCCCGAGCCTGTATTGGCGCGAGGGTGGCGCGATCCATCGCTCGGACGCGAAGCCGTCAGCGATCGATCTGAACGCCGCGCCGATGCCGGACTGGCGCGGCTTCGATCTAGGGCCCTATGGCATGGGGATGAGCGGCGGCATGGCGGCAGCTGTCGAAATTTCCCGCGGCTGCCCGCACCGCTGCGACTTCTGTAACATCAACACCTTCTGGAGCCACAAGCAGCAGTACAAGAGCGTCGCGCGGGTGATCGCGGAGCTGGAACGTCTCAAGGACATGGGCGTGGGGGAAATCATTTTTACCGACGACAATTTCGGAGGCAATGAGAAACACACTATCGCACTGCTGGAGGAAATGGTGCGGCGCCGGATCGACATCAAGTTCGGTTGCTTCCTGCGCGGCGACACGGTGGCGCGCAATCCGGGCTTCCCGGCGCTTGCCGCAGCGGCGGGCATGCGCTTCTGCATGATGGGCATCGAGACGCTCGACGAAGCCTGGCTGAAGCAGCATCGCAAGGGTGTGCGCTCCGCCGATGCACCGGGGATGTACGCGGAGGTCTATGAGCGGTTGCGCGCGAGCGGCATTTTCGTCAACGGGCTGTTCATCTGCTCACCGTCGGAAAACACCGGCGCAGCGTCCGGCGTCGGCGCGACCGGGGTGGTGTGCGACTACCGCATGTCGTCCGACTTGCAGGCAATCAAGGGCAGCGCGCTCTACGACAAGGTGCGCGCGGCTGACGCCGTCTCCAAGGACATGTTTTATCACGACACGAGCCTGACCAGCATCGTGCTCGACAGCGGCACGCTGCAGGTTCAGCAGGGCTCGCGGCTCGACCTGTTGCGGGAGCATCTCGGCGGGCGGGCGTTCCGTGCGCTGCTTGGCGGATCGCCGGTGGCGCGAAGGTTCTGGTGGCGGCCGCCGGGCGTCATCCTGGAACGCCTGCTTTGCACCACGCGCGACGATTTGCGGCGGCGGCGCCTTTCGCAACGGGCCGACCTGACCATGCAGCAGCGCCAGGAAATGATGGTCCAGACCGTTTTGGATAAGGATCACATCGCGAGATTGGCGCGCCGCCGCCGCTGGGTCAGTCCGCTGTCCCTGCGCAACGGACTTTGGTCGGCGCGACCGAAGAGGCCGAAAACGCCCGAAGCTGCATCCCGGAACGAC
>DATNNS010000114.1:0-6993 GCA_035601715.1 Rhizomicrobium sp. | reverse complement strand
CATCGTGAAGGTCGTTCCGGTTCAGCTGCCCAATGCGCGGAATATTCCGACCACGACCAAGCCCGAGAACATCGTGCTCGCGGTCGACCGCAACGAGAACGTCTACTGGAACAACGCGCCGATCACCGACAACAACGAGCTGGTCCATCGTCTCGAAGACGCGATGCTCCGGGCCAGCCACAATGGCGGCAAGCTGCCGGAAGTTCACATCCGCGGCGACGCCAATGTGCGGTTCGAAGCTGTCGGCCGCATCGTCTACGATTGCCAGATCGCCGGCGTGCCGAAGATCGGCTTCCTGCTCGAACCGCAAAATCAGCCCAGCTAGCGCTGGCAGCAACAAGGGTATCGTCAATGGCGTTCAATCTGGGCAGCGGCAGCGGCGAAAACGACGTCATGGTCGAGATGAACACGACGCCGTTGATCGACGTCATGCTCGTTCTCCTCGTCATGCTGATCATCACCATCCCGATCCAGACGCACGCCGTGAAGCTCGATCTGCCGCAGCATCCCAAGCCGCCGCTGATCCCCCCGCCGGTGGTGAACATCAACGTCGACTTCGACGGCACCGTCGAATGGAACTCGCAGCCGGTCAACGCCGCCACGCTCGACAACTATTTCTACCTCGAAGGCCAGAAAGAGTTCGGCGGCCAGTCCGAGATTCATCTCTCCGCCGACCGTCTGGCCAAATATGACGTGGTGGCCAAGGTCATGGCGAACGCCCAGCGTCGCGGCGTGACCAAGATTGGCATCGTGAACACCAACGCCTATATCCAGTAAGTGAAGGGCGACGACGAACAAGGGCTGTACGCGGCGGTCGCGTGCATGGCCCGTGCAATGAGGTCCTGATCATGAATACGACTATCCTGCGCACTCTCAGCCTGGCGCTGCTGGTTGGGACCGCCACCCTCGGCATGGCCGGCATGGCCACGGTCGAGGTCGCCCAGGCGGCCACGGTGCGCCCCGCTGTCGGCAATGCGCTGAAAGCCGCAATCTCGGAAGCCAGCTCCGGCAACGGCAGCGGCGCGATGGCCAAGCTGCATGAAGCGGAATCGATGCCCGGCCTGACCGCCAGCGAACAGCAGGCGATCTCCCAGACCAAGGAATATATCGCGGCCAAGACCGGCGCCGGCGGCGGTTCCGTCGGCTGCAGGGCGAAGTTCGCCAACGACTACAATGCCGGGCGCTACCACGAAGCGATCGCCGATGCGGATTGCCTGCGCAGCAGCGGCGGATTGTCGGGCAACGACCAGCTCATCGTCGCCCAGGCCTATTACCTCTCCGGCGAATATGCCGAGGCGATCCGCGCCGCCCGCGCCGCTGGCGGTCCGTCCGCCAACGAGCTGATCCTCAGCGCCGCCTTCAAATCCGGCGACAGCGAAACGATGCGCGGCGTGCTCGAGCAGCTGGTCTCGGAAGGCAAGACGCAATACTGGACCAACCTGCTGACCAATGCGGAAAACACCAAGGGCCTCAAGGATCACGAAACGCTGGACATCTATCGCCTGCGCTTCCGCACCGGCACCATGCGCAGCAAGGACGACTACATGCTGGCCGGCGAGCTCGCGCTGCAAGTGGGTTCGCCCAGCGAGGCGGCGGCGATCATGCAGAAGGGCATCGACGCGAAGGTCCTGACCGACGACCGCGCGATGCGGCTTCTCAACCTCGCCAAGACGACCGCGGCCAAGGACGTGGCCGGGCTTCCCGCGATGCAGAAGCAGGCCGACGCGGCCGCGAGCGGCGATGCGGATGTGAAGCTTGGCGAGGATCTGACAGGCGCCGGCCGCTATCCGGACGCGGTGACCGCGATCCAGAACGGCATCAAGAAAGGCGTCAGCGACCAGGGCAATGCCAAAGTGCGGCTCGGCCAGGCGCTGCTCGGGGCGGGCCAGAAGGACGCCGCGATCCGCGCCTTCGACTCCGTCTCCAAGGACGATCCTGCCCAGGCGACGGTCGCGCATCTGTGGTCGATCTACGCGCGCACCAGCCACTGAACATAAGATCGCAGAAACACGCGAGGCCGCCGGAAGCCCCGGCGGCCTTTCGCATTCAGGATCTCGGCGCCGGCGGATGCGCGCCGCGCATCGTCATCAGCCAGGCGCGCACGTCGATGTCGGGCGGCTGGGCGACGCCCTTGCCGGGACCTGGCGTCTTCAATTCGTCGAGCGTGAAGTCCATCTGCGCGTCATAGGCGCGGTCGAGCTGGTTGCGCAGGTTCTGCTCGGCCGCGTACCAGGCCTGCTTGTTGGCGCCGTCACGGCAGGTGGAAAGCTCGGCCGGATCGGTCGCGCCCCAGCGCCGCTCGACGCATTGATAAGGATCGAACGACATCAGGAACAGACGCCGGCGCGCCTCGTCATAGGAGAGCGTGACCTGCGAGTTGTCGCTGCGCGCATAGGTGATGTGGCAGGCGGCGGCTTCGCGGTCGTAGGTCGCGATCAGGTCGCCGACGAGATCGCGGCCCTTGTAAACGAGCTTGGCATCGCCCGTCTGGTACATCTTCACGAAGCGCGCGGTCTGGTCGCGCAATTCCTTGAATGCGGTTTTCAGCCGCGCGTCGCGCGAGGGCGTGGAGAAATTTTCCCAGTCGCCCTCGGTGCCATAGATGTTGGCCGGCAGGCGCTCGGGCTGCGGCTGATTCTGCAGCCCGGCCGCGAGCGCGAGATTCACCGCATCGCCGCGATAGTGCAGATCGTTGCAGTTGGAATCGACCATGTCATGGACTTCCTTGACCGGGTCGAATTCGAGCTTGCCGCCGGCGAGCCTGGCGCGGACATAGTCGTAATAGTCCAGATACTCCCCATTGAGCATGAAGCCGCCATTGGCCCAGGCGCCGTCGTCGTCCGGGCGCTTGCCGTTGCCGAAGAACTGCTCGTCGGAGTAGTCGGGAATATCCTTGTTGAGCGCGAGCACGACGCGGCCTCCGATATAGACGCCGTCGCTGCGCCGCGTCGCATCGACCAGCCGCATCGGCCGCCAGTTCTTGAAGCCGGCGCCCATGCCGGGCCGCGAGCGCACGAAGCGCTCGTCATAGAAGCCGCGCGTCACCGAATTATCGGGATGGGCGTCGATGTAGTTGATGCGCCCGTCCGGATCGATGCGGTAGATCGTGGCGACATGGCCGTTGGGATCGTAGACCATCGTGCCCGGATGGATCGCCTTGACAGTGATGGCGGGCGAATAGAGATCTGGCGTCAGCGGCGCATCGAGGTCGGGGTGGATGCGGTAGCTGGCCGAGGAGATCTGGTCGCGAACGACGTCAAGCAATTCATAGCCCGATATCGAGCCGGTCAGCACGTCCTTGCGCTCGGTGACTTCATTGCCGTTGGGCGTATAGCGGATATCGCGGGTGTGGCCGCGCGGCTCGACGGCATTCTCATAGGAAAACGGCAGGCCGCGCTTCCAGGCGTAATAAGCGCGCAGCACATAAGGCAGGTCGGCGCAGTCGGAATGGAACACGGTCCATTGCGAGTCGCTGGCGCGAAACGGATTGCCGGGGCCGTGCAGGCAGGCGTTCACCGTGTGGCAATCGGATTCGCCGATTCCGGTGATGAATTCGCCAAAGCCGCGCTCGTCGGCCTCGGTCCAGCGATCGTAGCGCACGACATAAAGGTCGCTGGGATTGACGGCCGTCGCCATGGGCGCTGTCGGAATTGGCGCGATGGTCATCGGTTTGGCGGGGGCCGCGGCAGGCTGCGCCAGCGCGGGCGCGCCCAGCAACACAGCCAATACCGCAGCCGCGGCAGCGCGCATCACATCCCCCACTGGCCCGCCCCCGAGCCGAGGGAACGGTAGCGCGTGGGGCGTACCGGTCAAGCCGGACGCTTAACCATGCGAAACCGCGCGCCGCCCTATTTCGTCCCGTTGTGTTTCCTCGGATATAACGACGCATGCTCACGCCGGCCGAAAGCGAAGCGCTGCTCCTCAGCCTCAAGGTCTCGCTGGTCGCGGTCGCCTGCGCGTTGCCCTTCGCGCTGGCGGCGGCGCTGCTGCTGGCGCGGCGGCGCTTTCCCGGCAAGCCGCTGATCGACGGCGCGCTTCATCTGCCGCTGGTGCTGCCGCCGGTGGTGATCGGCTATCTGCTGCTCATCGTGCTGGGCACACGCGCCCCGGTCGGCGGCTGGCTGCTCGCGCATCTGGGAATCCGCTTCGTCTTCAGCTGGACGGGCGCGGCGCTCGCGTCGGCGATCATCACCTTTCCGTTTCAGTTGCGCGCCATCCGTCTCGCGCTGGAGGCGATCGATGCGGGGCTCGGGCAGGCGGCGGAGACGCTTGGCGCCGGCGCGTTCGACCGCTTCTTCAACCTCACCTTGCCGCTCGTCTTACCCGGCATCGTCGCCGGCGCGATCACCGCGTTCGCCGCGAGCCTGGGCGAATTCGGCGCCATCATCACTTTCGTCTCCAACATCCCAGGAGAGACGCGCACATTGCCGTTGGCGATCTACAGCGCGCTCCAATCGCCCGGCAGCGAGGCGGAGGCCGCGCGGCTCTCGATGCTTTCCATCGCGCTCGCGCTGATCGGCGTGACGCTCGCCGAACTCGCCGATCGCCGCGCGCGGACACTGGTCGGCCGATGATCGAGGTTTCGGTTCGTCACGATTTTGGGGCGTTCTCGCTCGATGCCTCGTTCCGCATCGAACGCCCCGGCATCACCGCGCTGTTCGGGCCCTCGGGTTCCGGCAAGACGACCCTGGTCGACGCGATCGCCGGCATCTTGCGCCCGCGAGAGGGGCGGATCGTGTCGGACGGGCGCGTGCTGCTCGACACCGGCAAGGGCGTGTTCGTTCCGCCGCGGGCGCGGCGCATGGGCTATGTGTTCCAGGACACGCGTCTGTTTCCGCATATGAGCGTGGAGAACAATTTGCGCTTCGGTTGGCGCCGCGCGGAGGTCAAGGCGTCGTCCGAGGAATTTTCTCGCATCCTCGATCTGTTGGGGCTGGAGCCGCTGCTGGCGCGGCGGCCGGCGGGGCTTTCGGGCGGCGAGAAAAGTCGCGTCGCGCTCGGCCGCGCGCTGCTGGCTTCGCCGCAATTGCTGCTGCTCGACGAGCCGCTCGCAGCCCTCGACGATGCGCGCAAATCCGATATCCTTCCTTATCTCGAGCGCCTGCGCGACGCGGCGAAGCTGCCCATGTTCTACGTCACCCATTCGCTCGACGAAGTGACGCGGCTGGCGGGCGATCTGATCCTCCTGAAGGACGGCCGCGTCCGCGCGCAAGGCAATGTCTTCGATCTGCTGCCCGATCTGGAATTTGCAAGAAGCGCCGGCATCGCGCCGGCCGGCGCGGTGTTCGCCGCCACCGTGCGCGGCCCGCGCGCCGACGGGCTGACCGTGCTCGCCTTCGACGGCGGCGAGTTGATTGTGGGCCGTCTCGCGCAGCCCATCGGCGCGCCCCTGCGCGTGCGCCTGCGCGCGGAGGACATCATGCTCGCGCTGGAGGAGCCCAAGGCGATCAGCGCCAACAACATCCTGCCCGCGACCGTGACCGGCGTGCAGCGGCGCGATTCCAGCGCCGAAGTTCAGCTGCTGTGCGGCGGCGTGAAGCTGGTCTCGCGGATCACCGCTGCATCGCTGGCGCGCCTGGGCATCGCACCTGGGACGCGGCTGTTCGCCATCGTGAAATCGGTGACGGTCGATCCGCAGATGTGATGAACCCTCCCCTTGAGGGAGGGTGGTCTTGGTTGCGAAACCTCGGCTTCGTCCCCATGCTGCCGTAACGCCATGCGCAGGAGCTCCCTCATGCCCCTCATCCCCTATGCCGACACGGCCGTACTGCCGGAAAAAGCCAAAGCCGCATTCGACGGCTTGCCGCGCAAGCTCAACATTTTCCGCATGTGGGCGAATGCGCCGGCCTGTTTTGTCTCGGGCATGCGCTTCGGCGGCAACATCCTGGCGCGCCAGAAACTCAGCGCCGACCTGCGCGAGCTGGTGATCCTCGCCGTCGCGCGGGTCGAGGGTGGCACCTATGAATGGGTGCAGCACGTGCCCATCGCGCTGGCCGCGGGCTGCCGCCAGGAACAGATCGCGGCGCTCGAGGCCGGGCGCTTCGACGACGCCGTGTTCAATGCGAAAGAGAAGGCGCTGCTCGCGCTCGCGGTCGATGTGATCCGCAATGTGAAAGCGAGCGAGGCGCATGTGAAGGCGGCGCAGGCGCATTTCGACGCGCAGGAGATCGTCGAGATCATCCTCACTTGCGGCTTCTACATGACCATGGCGCGGCTGACCGAAACCACCCGCGTCGATGTCGATGCGCCGGCGGGCAGCGCGCTGATGGACGAGCTAAAGCGGCTCGCCTGAGCGGAACACCAGCCGCTTCGACAGCGCGAAATTGAAGAACAGGCCGGCGATGGTGCCGCAAGCGAGGGCGAGAAACGGATTGTTCGCGGGCGCGGGCGCGAAGCGGATCAGGCCGGCATAGATGCCGTAGTTCACGAGGAAGCCCAATCCGTTCGCCAGCACGAACTTGCCCCATTCGGCCGCCATCTGGGCCGGCCCACGCGCGGCATGGGCGCGGAAGGTGAGCATGCGGTTGCCCCACCAGGTGAAGGTAACCGCGACGAAGAACGAGAAGATGCCGCCGCTATAGGCGTTGAGCCCAAGCAGTTTTAGAGCGAAAGCGAGTGCGGCTTCGTTGACCACGAAACCGGCGGCGCCGACCAGTGCAAAGCGCAGGAAGCGCGATTGCCGCAGACGCCGCAAGAACATCACGGCAGTTCGAGGTCTTGCGGCCCGCGAATGGCGAGATAGCCCATGCGCTTGAGCTCCCAGCGCCCGCGCGTCACCGTGTCGAGGATCAGGCCGCCGAACAGCGACAGGAAGGCCAGCACCATCAGCACCGCGGCGAGGATCGCGGTCGGCAGGCGCGGCACCGTGTGATATTTGAGGAAGAATACGACGACCGGCACGCCCAGGATCAGCGACGCGGCGGCGAACAGCACGAACAGGCTTCCGAAGAAAGTGAGCGGCCGTTCCTCGCGCACCAGGGCCGCGATGGTGAA
>DATNNS010000113.1:0-2129 GCA_035601715.1 Rhizomicrobium sp. | reverse complement strand
CGATCGCGACGAACAGCGTGGCCAGCGCGGTTGGCAAGATGTGGAACATCAGCGAGGCATAGCACAGTTTCTTCCACCCTCCCCTTGAGGGAGGGTCGAAATTTGCGAGCGCAGCGAAGCGAATTTCGGGGAGGGGGAAGGTCCCACCGGCGAGGCTTTCCCCCTCCCCGAAAATGCTTCGCATTTTCGACCCTCCCTCAAGGGGAGGGTGGAAGAAACTGTGCTATGCCTCGCTGATGTTCCACATCTTGCCAACCGCGCTGGCCACGCTGTTCGTCGCGATCGGCCCGGTCGAGGTTGCGTCGATGTTCCTCGCGCTCACGGCGGGGATGTCGGCGGCGCATCGGCGCAAGCTCGCGGTGGTGGCGGCGACGACGGCACTCGGCGTGCTGCTCGCCTTCGCGCTCGGCGGCGTGAAGCTGCTGGCGCTGATCGGCGTCGGCCTGCCCGCGTTCCGCACAGCGGGCGGCGTGCTGCTGCTGCTGGTGGCGGCCGACCTGCTGCTCGGCCAGCGCACGGCGATCTCCACCATCACATCGAGCGAGGAGCAGGCGGCGAAAGCGCAGACCGAGATCGCCGTCTTCCCGCTCGCCATCCCGCTCACCGCCGGTCCCGGCAGCATGACCGCCATCGTGCTGCTGATGAGCAAGGCTCGCGACGTCACCGACTCCGCGCTGGTGCTGGCGGCGCTCGCGCTCGTCATCGGATTCACGTTCCTGTCGATGCTGCTGTCGGACCGGTTGATGCGCGTGCTGGGCATGACCGGCGCCAACGTCATCGCGCGGGTGTCGGGGATCCTGCTGGCCGCGCTGGCGATGCAGTTCATCTTCGACGGGCTGACGGCGAGCAGGGTGTTTGGGTAAACCAACTGAGATTGTCATGGCCCGCGAATGCGGGCCACCCAGATGACGTGATCGCAGTTTCGCCAGCAACAGCAACTTCTTCCGTGCCTCTGTGCCTCTGTGCCTCTGTGCCTCTGTGTGCAAAAATTTCTCACACAGAGACACTGAGGACTCAGGATTTTCCGACGAAATTGAGCAACATCACCTGGGTGGCCCGCATTCGCGGGCCATGACGAGGCTTATTTGTTGTTGAATTTGACCGTCATCGTCTTCGGCCCGGCGATGAAGTTCGACGGCAGCCATTCCGGCGCGCCCGCGATCTCCAGCCCCTCCATCCGCGTCAGCACTTCGCTCAGGATCGCGTCGATCTCGATGCGGGCGATGTGCTGGCCGAGGCAGCCATGGGGGCCGGTGCCGAAGGCGATGTGTTCGTTGGGCGTGCGTGCGAGATCGAGCACGTCGGCGCGCTCGAACTTCGCCGGATCGCGGTTGGCGGAGCCGAAATACATCACGACCTTCTGGCCTTCGCGGATCGTCTCGCCGGCCAATTCCGTGTCGCGCCTGGCGGTGCGGCGCATGTAGATCACCGGCGTCGTCCAGCGCAGCAATTCCTCGCGCGCGGCCGGCAATCGCGCGGGAAGATCGGCTTTCAGCCAGGCGAGTTGCTCGGGGTTCTCCAATAGCGCGATCAGGCCGGCGGAGAGCAGGTTGCGCGTGGTGTCGCCGCCCGCGTCGATCAGCAGCAGGAAGAACAGCAGGAATTCGATGTCGTCGAGCTTCTTGCCATCGACCTCGGCGGCCAGCAGCTTGGTCGCCAGATCGTCGGCCGGATGCGCGCGCTTGTCCTCGATCAGCTTGCGGCCGTATTCGAACATCTTGAACACCGCCGCCGCGCCCGCGCCCGGCGCCTGCGCCTCGGGCGACGTGTGGATCGCTTCCGTCAGCTTGTAGAGCTCGCGGCCGTCGTCGAGCGGCATGCCCATCAGCTCGGCGATGACATAGGACGGCATCTCGCCCGCGATCTCGGAGACAAAATCGCATTCGCCTTTCGCGATCACGGCATCGACGATCTGCTTCGCCAGCGCCTGCATGCGCGGCGTCCGTCCGTCCGCCGACGGCACGGTGAATTCGCTCCGGATCAACCTGCGAAACGCCGTGTGCTGCGGCGGGTCCATCATCAGCATCATCTTGTAGGGGCCGAACACGTTCTGCTGTTCGGTCAGCGGATCGGCGATCATGATGGTGGGCTCGGACGAGAACGACTGAAAGTCGCGGTCCACCTCCCAC
>DATNNS010000112.1:0-5772 GCA_035601715.1 Rhizomicrobium sp. | reverse complement strand
GCCGCTGGTCGACACCACGCTCAACAACAAGATCTGGTATCTCATCTCCTCCATCGCCACCGGCCTACTGATGGCGGCGACGGCGGTCGTCGCACCAACTGCGCACAATCTCATCCTCATCGAAGCGATCGTCGTCGGCTTCAGCCTGACCTCGACCTTCAACGCGATGGCGGCGGACGCCCTCATGGCGCATGCCACACCGCTTGAAGAGAAAGGCCGCGCCGGCGGCTGGAGCCAGGCCGGCAATCTGGGCGGCTCGGGCCTCGGCGGCGGCGCCGGATTGTGGCTCGCGCAGCATGTCCATATGGCGTGGGTCTCCGGCGCCGTGCTCGGCATCGTCTGTGTTATGTCGGCGGCGGCAGTGCTGTTGCTCGACGAGCCGCCGCCCTCCCATCGCGGCGACGGCTTCGTTCAAAGTCTTGTCAACGTCGGCAAGGATGTGTGGACCATCGCCAAGGCGCGGATGGGTTACCTCGCGCTCTTCATCATGCTGCTCCCCATCGGCGTCGGCGCCGCGCAGAACCTGTGGTCGGCAGTGGCGGGCGACTGGCACGCGACCGCCGACACGGTGGCGCTGGTGAACGGCGCGCTCGGCGGCGTGATCTCGATGTTCGGCTGCGTCGCCGGCGGTTACATCAGCGACAAGATCGACCGCAAGACCGCTTACAACCTGTTCGGCATCGTGCTCGCGCTGTGCGCGGTGGCGATGGCGGTGTTCCCGCACACGCAATCGATGTTCATCGTCTTCACCTGTCTCTACGCGTTCGTCATGGGCCTCTGCTATGCGGCTTTCGGCGCGGTGACGCTGGAAGCCATCGGCGCCGGCGCGGCGGCGACCAAGTACAACATCATCGCCGGCGTTTCGAATGCGCCAATTCTTTATCAGACGCTGATCGACGGCTGGGCGCAGAGCAAATGGGGCTCGAGCGGCATGCTCTGGGTCGAAGCGGCCAGCGGCGTGGCCGCGGTGCTCGCCTATCTGATATTCGCCAGGGTAACGCGCGGTTTCGACAAGCGCCCGGCTGTCGCACCGGCCTGAGCGTCAGCGCAAATTCCCGCAGAACCGCTGGATGCGCCGGCAGGCTTCCTCGAGCAGCGCGTTCGACGTCGCATAGGAGATGCGGAAGAACGGCGACAGGCCGAACGCCGCGCCATGCACCACCGCGACGCCTTCGCTTTCCAGAAGCTCGCGGGCGAAATCCTCGTCGGTGGCGATCGGCTTGCCGCTCGGCGCGGTCTTGCCGATCAGCTTGCGCACCGACGGGTAGACATAGAACGCGCCTTCCGGCGTCGGGCATTCGATGCCGCGCGCCTGGTTGAGCATCGAGACGACCAGATCGCGGCGCGCTTCGAAGATGCGCTGGAATTTCGGGATGAAATCCTGCGGGCCGTTCAGCGCCTCGACGCTCGCCCATTGCGACACCGATGATGCGCTCGACACCGATTGCGACTGCAGCTTGGTCATCGCCTTGATCAGCGGTTCCGGCGCGCCGCAATAGCCGATGCGCCAGCCGGTCATCGCATAGGCCTTCGACACGCCATTCATCGTCAGCGTGCGCTCATACAAGCGCGGCTCGACTTCGGCGATGGTCGCGAACTTGAACCCGCCATAAACCAGATGCTCGTACATGTCGTCGGTCAGCACCCAGACCTGCGGGTGCTTGAGCAGCACGTCGGCCAGCGCCTTCAGCTGTTCGCGCGTGTAACAGGCGCCGGTCGGGTTGGAGGGCTGGTTGAAGATCAGCCATTTGGTGCGTGGCGTGATCGCACGCTCGAGCGCTTCGGGCATCAGCCGGAACCCGTTCTCGAGCTTCATCTCCACTGCCACCGGCGTGCCGCCGCCGAGCAGCACGATATCGGGATAGCTCACCCAATAGGGCGCGGGCACGATCACTTCGTCGCCCGGATTGAGCGTCGCCATCAGCGCGCTGTAGATGATCGCCTTGCCGCCCGGCGCGATGAAGGTCTGCGCCGGCGTGTAGTCGAGACCGTTCTCGCGCTTGAATTTCTTCGCCACCGCCGCGCGCAATTCCGGAATGCCTTCGACCGGCGTGTATTTGGTCTCGCCGCGGCGGATCGCGGCGATAGCGGCGTCCTTGATATTGTCCGGCGTGTCGTGGTCCGGCTCGCCGGCACCCAGCCCGATGACGTCGTGCCCCGCCGCGATCAGGTCGCGCGCTTTTTGCGATACGGCGATCGTCGGCGACGGTTGGATGCGCCCCAGCGACTGGGCGAGGAAGCTCTTGGGCAGGGGTGTCACGGTAGGAACTCCGTTAAAACCATGGGGTATCAACCGATGGGCCATCTCGGCAAGTGAGGCGATGTCACAGCGGCCATGCAGGCGCTACAATCCGTTCGCGCATAAGAGCGATTCTCGCCCGGCGCGAACGAACGGGAGCTGGCGATGCGTTTCGCCGCGTTGGCGTTTATCTGGACCGTCTGCCTGGCGGCGGCATTCGGCTGCTCCGGCCACGGCACCCCGCCCACCGGCCGCTGGGAAGGCACCTACGAATCGTCCGACACGATGATCGCCGCCCGGCTCGAGATCGACGCCAAGGGCCAGATCTTCGTCAGCGCCCCGGACGCGGAGAATTTCAGCGATTCGCCCGACGCCCGCGCCGCGATCCGCAAGAACCTCGCCCAAGGCCTCGCGAGCGCGTGGAGCGAGGTCCAGCCCCGCACCTTCGATTTCGACGGCAAGGTTTTCCGCAAGCCCGGCGGCGTCGCGCCGCAATTGGAATGGGACCCGGACAGCAAGACCATGACGCTGGTCGTCTATCTGGGCCTGCGCAGCGGACTTCGCGTTCCGCTGCACGCGGTCAAGGACTTCAGCGACGATCCCTGGCCCGCGTCTTAGAATTTTCCGAACGCGAAGAACGCCGCGCCGACCAGGAAGCTGAACGCCACCGCGTGATTCCATTTCAGCGCGTCGCCCAGGAACGTCACCGAGAACACCGCGAACACGGCGAGCGTGATGACCTCCTGGATCGTCTTGAGTTGGGCGGCGGAATAGACCGTGTGGCCGATCCTGTTGGCCGGCACCGCCAGGCAATATTCGAAGAAGGCGATACCCCAGCTCACCGGAATCAGAACCCATAATGCGACGCCCGGAAACCGGAACTGGCCGTACCAGGCGAAGGTCATGAATATGTTCGACAGGCTCAGCAGCAGGATGGGTGCGATATAAGGCCAGCTCATGTCATCTCCTCACGTCGAAGTGAAACGATCATACGGACCGCCGGCTGCGGACGCAGCCGCCAAAAACTGCAACAGACGTGGCTTTTTTCGCCTTCGCGCGGCGCGCAGGCGAACATCACGTGCGCGCGAGGCGCAGCCGCGGACCATGGACCGATTACAAGCTCGGTGTAACTATCCATCGACCCCAACCAGGGAGAGGGACATGAAATTTCGGGACCTTTTTGCCTTCACAGCGCTCACGGCCTTGGCGGCGGTGCCCGCGAACGCAGCCATCACCGTGCTCGGCGAATCGCTCGCGCACAATTGCTACGAAGCGGCTGAGTTCGGCGGCGATCCTCGCGAGGGAATTGCCACCTGCACCGACGCGCTCAACGGGCCGGCGCTCACCCATTCCGATCGCGCCGCCACGCTCATCAATCGCGGTATCCTGAAATCGCGTGACGAGGATGCGCCTGGCGCATTGATCGATTACAACAGCGGCCTCGACCTCGACGCCAGCCTCGGTGAAGGTTACGTCGACCGCGGCGCCACCTACATCGTGCTGCGGAACTACGATCTGGCGCTGGTCGACATCAACAAGGGCATCACGCTCGGCGCCAAGCGGCCCGAGATCGCCTATTACGATCGCGCCATCGTGGACGAAGCGCTGGGCGATGTCCGCGGCGCCTACATGGACTACAAGAAAGCCGTGGAAATTCAGCCTGATTTCGCGCTCGCCAATGAGGAGCTCGTCCGCTTCAAGGTGATTCGCAGGTCGCCGAACGGCACATAAGCTTTCCTCCTGAAGCCTGACGGCACGCGGCGCAGACCTCTGCGCCGCGTGCTTTTTTGTGGCCCGCGAAGATTTCCGCCGCGCCGTCTGGCGACATCCGCGATCGGCGACAGTTTGATACAACTTCCTGATAGGCCTGCCTTTTTGAGGCGGCTACGCTGCGGCGTTCGAACAATCCGGGCAGGCCGCGACGGCCTTCGACAGCAACCGCTCGCATGCCGCCGCCACGTCCCGGCACTGAATCGATGACGCAGGTGCAACTGCTTGCGACCGCAACTGCGCACAACTGGTGACCGTGCCCGTATCGGCGCTCCATCAAGGGCACGGACGCACGGGCGGTCGAGCAGGTTCCTGGCCCCCGAACCAGGGCCAAAGCTCGGCCGCCCAACCTGCTGCGGAGCGCGCTACGGTCGGGCATCGGGAACCGGAGCGCCGAGAGGCGGCCTCCACCCTTGCGCCCGTCGCAATAGCGTTTACATGTGCTGTGGCGGTGGGGGTGCCCGCTGCAAGGCGGCGCGGGCGGGTCCGGTCGCGGTGGCAAGCGAGTGATTCCATGAAATTCCTTTTCCAGACTTCGTCGATGGCCGTGCTGGCGTTCCTTGCGGCAGGATGTTCGACGCCGCCGCCGCAATCGATCCAGACCCAGAACCTGCCTTCGAACTTCACCGGCCCGATCGTGCCCGGCGCCGATGTCTGGCCCAAGAACGACTGGTGGAAGAGCTTCGGCAGCGACGAGATGGACAGTCTTATCGTCCAGGCCCAGACCGACAATTTCGACCTCGCCGCCGCCACCGCGCGCGTGATGCAGGCCAAGGCGCAATCCAAGATCGCGGGCGCCGCCCTGTTTCCCACCCTAGACCTCGAGGGCCAGGCCCAGCGCGCGCGCAATGGCGAGGGCAGCGTCTCGATCAGCGGCACCGGCATACCGACACTGAAGGCCGCCACCGGCAACGAATTCTCCGCCACGCTCAACGCCAGTTATGAACTCGACATCTGGGGCAAGGCGCAGGACGATCTGCGCGCCGCCGACGAGACGCTGAAATCCTCGCGCTATGCCCGCCAGGTGGTTGCGATCACGACGACCGCCGGCGTGGCCACGACTTATCTCGACGTGCTCGCGCTGCGCGAGCGCGTCGCCATCGCCCAGGCGAATATCGATGCCGCCAAGCGGATTCTCACCATCACCCAGGCCAAGGTGACCAACGGCGTCTCCTCGCGCCTCGACCTGGCGCAGCAGGAAGCCCTGGTCGCCGGGCAGGAAGCGCAAATTCCCGCGTTGCAGGAGCAGGAGAAGGAAGCGCTGTTCGCGCTCGCCATCCTGCTCGGACGCATGCCCGAAGACTTCGACGTCCAGGCGCAAAATCTCGACGCCATCAAAGTGCCGGTCGTTGCCCCAGGCCTGCCTTCGCAATTGCTGGCGCGCCGGCCCGATGTCGCGGAAGCCGAAGCCGCGCTTGCCAGCGGTCACGCCAATGTGGACGCCGCGCGCGCCGCCTTCTTCCCGCAGATCGGGCTGACCGGTTCGGGCGGCTATGCCGCGACCGCGATCAAGTCCCTTATCAATCCCGGCAATCTCGCCTGGAGCATCGGCGCGCAGCTGCTGCAAACCATCTTCGACGGCGGCCTGCTTTCGGGCCAGCTCGAGCTGAGCAAGGGCGTGCAGAAAGAACTGGTCGCCGATTACCGCAAGGCGGTGATCAGCGCGTTCTCCGACGTCGAGACTTCGCTCAACCAGGTGGCCCACCTGTCGGAGCAGGAACGCTATCTGACCGACGAAGTGAACGCCGCGACCGAGGCCTTCC
>DATNNS010000111.1:0-3481 GCA_035601715.1 Rhizomicrobium sp. | reverse complement strand
CCTGCGTATGGCGTTGGCAAGAACGCTTTATCGAGGAGGGGTTCGAGGGGCTGCTCCGCGACAAGACACGTCCCTCGCGCGTCCAGCCGCTCGGCGCCGAGGCCGCCGAGCGCGTCGTCGCGCTGACGCTTGGCGAACCGCCGGGCGAGACGACCCACTGGACAGGGGCCTTGATGGCGAAGGCGGCGGGCCTCAGCGTCAGCTCGGTTCAACGCATCTGGCGCGCCCACGGGCTTCAGCCACACCGCGTCCGCCAGTTCAAGCTTTCCAACGACCCGCGCTTCGTCGACAAATTGCGCGACGTGGTCGGGCTCTATGTCGATCCGCCCGCGCACGCCATCGTCTTGTCGGTCGATGAGAAGAGCCAGATTCAGGCGCTGGACCGCACGCAGCCCGGACTGCCGCTGAAGAAGGGCCGCGCCGGGACCATGACGCACGACTATGAGCGGCACGGAACGACGACGCTATTCGCCGCGATGAACGTCCTCGACGGTACGGTGATCGGCCGCAACATGCAGCGCCATCGCCATCAGGAGTTCATCCGCTTCCTCAATGTCGTCGAAAGACAGGTTCCTGCGGGGAAGACGATCCACGCCATCATCGATAACTACGCCGCCCATAAGCATCCCAATGTCCGCCGATGGCTCGAACGCAATCCCCGATGGACGTTCCACTTCACGCCAACGTCCGCTTCCTGGCTCAACGCTGTCGAGGGCTTCTTCGCCACCCTGACGAAGCGACGACTCAAACGCGGCGTCTTCCGATCGGTGGCCGATCTGCAAGCCGCCATCAATCGGTTCCTCGACCATCACAACGCCCATTCCAAACCCTTTGAATGGGCCGCCGATCCTGACAAGATCATCGCCGCCGTCAGACGAGGGCACCAAGCGCTAAATTCGGTCCACTCTCATGTTCGCCGTTTCAAGTAGCAAGCGCGATAATCCTTTGCTCGCGAGCGAGCGGTTCAGAATGGCCGCTGCTGAGCAGGGCAGGAGGCACGATCATCAAGACGACGGTTGATCATGCTCTGATGCGCGGGTTGGCTACCGCCGGAGCGGTGATGCGTCGCGGAGCTTTCTCTGTCTAGGAGCCAGCGTCGGATGATCGGATGATATCCGGCTGTTAGTGGACACGAGGGTTCTCCTGGCCGTGACCGCGCCTCCAGCCTTGCTCAGCTTTGGGAGGTTTGTGTTGGGCGGTGACCTCCTTGCGTGATGTTCGACATCGATTTCAACGCATCAAACGCTAGCACTTATACTTGCCTGGCGATTGCCCAGACGAAGCCCGCCAGCTCTCGCGCGATTGCGGTCGTGACGACGGTCGGCGACTTTCCCGCCCGGGCGAGTTTACGGTATCGCCGGCACAGCCGTTCCTGCGCCTTCCATGCGGTATCACGGATCGGCTTGACCAGGCCCTCTTGCCGCAGCAGTTGCTCTCGGCTGATGCGCGCCGGGAACCGATAACTCCATGCAGCCTCGATCAGCATTCGGCGTGCCGCGCCATTCCCAGCTTTCGTGATGCCGCCCTGGCGGCGCGTGGCGCCGCTGGAGTGCTCGGACGGAACCAGGCCAAGATAGGCCATGAGCTGGCGGGGATTGTCGAAGCGGGTGATGTCGCCAAGTTCTGCAACCAATGTCGCCGCCGCGACCAAAGCCATTCCGCGTAGCGCCTGCAAGGCGCGCACCACCGGGGCCAGCGACCAATCCGCCAGCGCCGCTTCGATATGGGCTTCCAGACGATCACGCCGCGCCGTCGCCGCCTCGACGGCCGCGATGCAATCTTCCAGCACGATGTGATGCGCCGCCTGCTCGAATCTCAGTCCGGCCATCCACCGACGGTGCATCAACGTCCACGCCGGTCGATGGTAGTGACGGCCATGACGCAGGAGGAAGCCAGAGAGTTGCTGACGGGCCTGACGCAGACTGCGGACCGCCGCCAGACGGGCGCGCACGAGATAGCGGATCGCCTCATGAGCCTGATCGGGAACCCATACGGCGGTCAGTTCGCCAGCCCGATGCAACTTGGCCAGATTGATCGCGTCCCGCCGATCCGTCTTGATCCGATCTCCCGGTTTGCGCGGGATCAACGACGGAGCCACGACGACGCAACCATGCCCAGCAAGGGTCAATTGCCGTTGAATCCCATAGCCGCAAGGTCCGGCCTCATAACAGAACCGAAGCTCGTTCCCAGCGCGCGACAGTCTCACAGCCAGAGCCTTCAAAGCCGCCGGCGTGTTCGCGATCTTGCCATACTCGCGCACGTCCTTGCCTCCGCCCGCCTCGGCAAGCGCGACCGCAATCGTGTCCTTGTGCACGTCAAGGCCGACATATGTGATAGTTTTGTCCAAGACCCGTCTCCTATGCATGAGGCTCTGCGCCGGAACCCGGCGCAACCCTCGACAAGCCTGCATACTGTGAGACGGGTCGCCCTATCTCAGGCGAACATGTGGTCTAGGCAATCTCAGCAAGCGTTTCGTCGAGCCAGTCGAGGACGCGCTGGTTGAACCAGGCGCGCGCGCCGGATTCGCAATGTTCGCCGGCCCCTTCAGACGCTTTGAAGGCCAAAAAGCGCTTGTGGCAGGTCAGCCGATCGTAGAGGTCGCGCGCGGTCTTGCCGATCTCATCATTTTCGGCCGAGCAAATGACGGTCGGACAGCGAATCGCCTCCGGCCGCTCCGTCACATAGTCGGCGGTCAGTCTCAGATAGTCGATCGGGGTCTTGAGCCCATGGACGAGCAGGCCGCGCCTCAGCGCCCAGCCCTGCGAGACATGGCGAAGGCGGCGGGAGAGGGCGAATTCGAGAAGGCGCGAAACGAGCCCCTCGCGATCCATCAGCCGGCGCGCGGCGAAAGGCGGCAGGCGGCTCTTCATCTCCTCGAACAGGGAGAGCTGGCCGGGATCGGCGATCAGCGCGGCGAGGCGCGGCTCGAAGCTCGCCGCGCGGGGCGCGAGATAGCCGCCAAAGCTGACCCCCATCAGCGCGACACGCCTCCGGTCGACCTCAGGGCGCGTGAACAGATAGTCGACGACCGGGCCGATCACCTTCTCCCAGTCAGGCCGGAACACGAGGCCGTCCTCAAAGATCGCCGCGCCCTGTCCGGGGCCATCAAACAGAAGCGCATTGTAGCCGCGCGCGAGCGCAGCCGCGCCGCTGAACAGGAACGCCTCTTCGGCCGTGCTGTCATAGCCGCCATTGACGATCAGGGTCTTGCGCGGCAACCCATCAGCGGCCGCCTTGAAGAAATAGCCGTGCAAAAACTTGCCTTCGTAAGGGATGCGGATCGCCTCGCCGGCAGGGGACATCAGCTTTGCGGCTCGGGTGAAGGCCTCGCGGTGGCGGCGGTAGGCGTCGAGCGCCTGCGCCTCGATCGGCGCTTGGAACAGAAAGGTCCAAGCCGCACGCGAGTAGTTGGACGCGCGCAGATAAGCGCCTCGCGCGCTCACGGAATGGCCGGCGCGCTCGCTACGTTCAGCCGCTTCGA
>DATNNS010000110.1:0-4812 GCA_035601715.1 Rhizomicrobium sp. | reverse complement strand
CCGCCCACACCGGTGTCGCGCATTCGTTGATCAACAACACCGGCCGCGACGCGCGCGTGTTCGTGATGAGCCAGGCCTTCCCGCGCGCGATGAAGGTCGCCAATCCGCTCGATCCGTCGGATGCGATTCTGAAGAAGATGGACATGCATTGGGCCGATGCGCCGAGGCGCAAGCTCGGCCCCAACAAAGGCAAGCCCGGCGACGAGAGCGGCCGCAAGCGCGGCAGGCCCGCTTTCGTCACGCATTGGCGCGAGATTCTCGACGACAAGCCGGGCCGCTATCCCGACAGCGACGAGGACCAGGGCATCGACGCGCGGTTCGGGCTCAAGGCGCGGTTCTCGCGCATCGGCATCCATCTCGAAGTGCTGAAACCCGGCCGGCGCACGAGCTGGCCGCATGCCGAGCGCGATGAGGATGAGTTCGTCTATGTGGTGTCGGGCGACGTCGACGCGTGGAACGATGGATATATCACATCGCTCGGTGAAGGCGATTTCATCGGCTGGCGCAGCGGTACGGGGCTCACGCACGCCATCCTCAACAACAGCGATCGGGACGCGATCCTGCTGATCGGCGGCGAGGCCAGCCGCACGCGCAACCAGTTCTGGTATCCGTTCCATCCCAAACGCAACAAGGAAGTGGGCGCGCTTTATTGGGCCGATCATCCGGTGCCGAAGCTCGGGCCGCATGACGGCATGCCGGATGCGTTGCGCGCGCGCGTGCCGAAAGCGGCGCGGAAATCGGCGGTTGCCGCCAACGAAAGAGCGCGGTTGCTCGCAAAGCCCAAGTCGCGGACATGAAGCGCTTCTACAAAGACGTCTCCGTCGCCGGGCACGACGGCGCGTTCCAGGTGCACCTCGACGGCAAGCCGCTCAAGACGCCCTCGGGCGTTGTGCTGGCGATTCCGGCGCGCGCGCTCGCCGAGGCGGTCGCGCGGGAATGGCACGAGACGGGTGCAACGTTCGATCCGCAATTGCTGCCGCTGACGCGGCTCGCTTTCGCCGCGGCGGCGCCCGCGCAACGCGCAAGGATCGTGGAGCAACTGATCGGTTTCGGCCGCAGCGACCTGTTGTGCTATCGCGCGGAAGCGCCGGCTGCGTTGGTCGCGCGGCAGGCGGCCGCGTGGGATCTGCTGCTGGATTGGGTGGCTGAAACCCATGGCGCCCGACTCACAGTCACGTCCGGCATCAAATTCGTGCCGCAGCCGGAAGCGGCGTTGCGCGCGCTGGAAGTGGCGCTGGAGAAGCGGGATGACTTTTCGCTTGCGGCCATTCACGCCGCCACCCCGATTGCCGGTTCGCTGGTGATCGGGCTGGCGCTCGCCGATGGGCGGCTCGATGCGGCTGAGGCGTTCGCGGCCGCGCATCTCGACGAATCGTTCCAGGCCGAGCAATGGGGGCGAGATACAGAGGCGGAAGAGCGGCTCGCGGGGCGGCGATCCGAGTTGGAAGCGGCGGAGCGGTTTTTGCGGCTGCTTTAATCGGGACAAGAAAAACGATTTCACGCGAAGCCGCAAAGCCGCAAAGAAGGCGCTTGGCGCGCCGAGTGATCCCCGACAGGATGAGCCGATTGGTCATCTTCGCGGCTTGGCGTCTTTGCGGCTTCGCGTGAATCGTTCTGCTTGACCGCTGCTCGCAGCCCCCACACTCTGCGGGCTTATTCGGAATCCGGGATATCCCATGAAGCACATCCTCCAGGAACTCGAACTGCGCCGCGCGCAGGCCCGCGCCGGCGGCGGCGAGAAGCGGATCGCGGCGCAGCATGCCAAGGGCAAGCTGACCGCGCGCGAGCGCATCGAGCTCTTGCTCGATGCCGGCTCGTTCGAGGAGTTCGACATGTTCGTCGAGCACCGCAATTCCGATTTCGGAATGGAGAAGAACAAGATCGCCGGCGACGGCGTGATCACCGGCTGGGGCACGATCAACGGCCGCATGGCCTATGTCTATGCCAAGGACTTCACGGTGTTCGGCGGCTCGCTGTCGGAAACCCATGCCCAGAAGATCTGCAAGATTCAGGACATGGCGATGCAGAACGGCGCGCCGATCATCGGGCTGCTCGATGCCGGCGGCGCGCGCATCCAGGAAGGCGTCGCCTCGCTCGCCGGCTATGGCGAAGTGTTCAAGCGCAATGTGCTGGCGTCGGGCGTGGTGCCGCAGATTTCCGTGATCATGGGGCCGTGCGCCGGCGGCGACGTCTATTCGCCCGCGATGACCGACTTCATCTTCATGGTGCGCGATACCAGCTACATGTTCATCACCGGGCCGGACGTGGTGAAGACGGTGACGCATGAGGACGTGTCGCCGGAGGATCTCGGCGGCGCGCGCGTGCACACGACGAAATCGGCGGTGGCTGACGGCTCCTACGAGAACGACGTCATCGCGATCGAGGAGATCCGCCGGCTTTACGATTTCCTCCCCTTGGGCAACCGCGAAAAGCCGCCGCACTGGCCGACGGAAGACGATCCGCATCGCGAAGAGCTGTCGCTCGACACGCTGGTGCCGGAAAACCCGAACAAGCCTTATGACATGAAGGAGCTGATCCTGAAGGTCGCCGACGAGGGCGATTTCTTCGAGATCGGCGAGGCGTTCGCCCGCAACATCATCACCGGCTTCGGCCGCATCGAAGGCTCGACGGTCGGCTTCGTCGCCAACCAGCCGATGGTGCTGGCCGGGGTGCTCGACAGCGACGCGAGCCGCAAGGCCGCCCGCTTCGTGCGTTTCTGCGACTGTTTCAACATTCCGCTGGTGACATTCGTGGACGTGCCCGGCTTCCTGCCCGGCGTGGCGCAGGAGCATGGCGGCATCATCAAGCACGGCGCCAAGCTGCTGTTCGCTTTCACCGAGGCGACCTGCGCCAAGGTGACGGTGATCACGCGCAAGGCCTATGGCGGCGCCTACGACGTGATGGCGTCCAAGCACATGCGCGCCGACGTGAACTACGCCTGGCCGACGGCGCAGATCGCGGTGATGGGGGCGAAAGGCGCGGTCGAGATCATCTTCCGCCAGGACATCGGCGACCCCGACGCCATCGCTGCGCGGACGAAGGAATACGAGGACCGCTTCCTCAATCCGTTCATCGCCGCCAGCCGCGGCTACATCGACGACGTCATCCGCCCCCATTCCACCCGCTGGCGCATCGCGCGCGCGCTACGCATGCTGAAGAACAAGCACGTGCCGCAGATCTGGAAGAAGCACGATAATATACCGCTGTAAGGGTCTCTGGCGATGAAGCTGTCGCTCTTCAACGCTGTACTTTTCACGGTGCTGGCCGTCGTGCAGATTCCGGTCTGGCGGAAGTGGCGGCGATTGAAGTTCGACGACCCGTTCGATGCGGAGATACATAAAAGGTTCAAGAATATTTCTCGTCTCACTTTTTGTGTTCTCTTTTCAGGTCTTGCCACCTTTCTTTTGGCCAGCCGCTTTTTGCCGGGAACGTTTGGCGAGATCGTTTCCGATCTCGGTCTCGCGATCGCCTTCGGAGCATTCGGCGTGGGGTGGAATATCCCCGCTCTAAGATCTGAGCTGGTCAGGAGGTCGGAAGGCAAGGCGAGCTCCTCGAAAGAGAAGTTGATGCGCATGACTTCAGTCAGGCGCGCGCTCACAATCAATATGCCGGTCGCAATATTGTCGCTGTCGCTCCTCACTGGCGTCATGTTCATTGCCCGTCAGTTTGGGCGCTAATCCCATTCGAATACGCCGCTGCCAGGTTGCACATGCTCACAAGGAGAAGCGCGCGTGCGTTGCCCCAGCCCGTGCGCAGTATTCCATTCCACGCGCGCGCCGGGCAGGATTGGGAACAAACTTATATCATTCGCGTTATGACACCCGTGGCGCTCGAATCGTTCTTTCCGGCAGTTTGATCGAACAGGCCACGCTTAAACAGACTCGTGCTAGTTTGCGTACGTCATCCATCGGCGCTGACGCGGATTCCATATAATTTTGGCGGCAGCCGATGCCGCCCAGGGGAAACGCCATGACTCTTGAGATGCTTCTTATCTGGGTGCTGGTCGGCGCGGTTGCGGGCTGGCTGGCGGGAACGTTGGTGCGCGGCGGCGGCTTTGGCCTGGCGGGCGACATCATCGTTGGCATCATCGGCGCCTTCATCGGCGGCTGGCTGCTGCCGCGGCTTGGCGTGAATCTGGGCGTCGGAATCGTGGCGGTGATCATCAGCGCGACAATCGGCGCGGTGGTGCTGCTGGTGATTTTGCGGGTGATCCGCCGAGCCTGACAGCCGAAGGGATTCGCACGCGCGGCCGCGACGGCTGCGCGTCGATCCTTCCTCCCGACCCAGGCGCAGCATTCCATTTCCACGCGTGTACTAAGCGCGGGGCGACGTGGTAATGTCAGACGTTGGGGCCGTCAGAGAACGTCATGAAGCCGACGCTATTTACACTCGCGCTCTGTCTGTGCGCTGTCGGGGCAAACGCCGCCGATCTCGCCGGCGGCTGGAGCGGGACCTGGACCAAGGACGGCGACGCGTTACCGGTGACGGCGACGTTCGCCGGTTCCGGCGGCGGCGATTCCGGCTCCTTCGATTCCGATGCGCTGCAGGTTGCCGGCATACCGTTTTCCAATGTGCACAACGCCGGCGATACGGTCCATTTCGAGATCAAGGGCGATCAGAGCACGACGATATTCGACGGCACGCTTGCCGGCGACGCGCTGTCCGGAACTTTCGTCGACGGCAGCGCCAAGGGCAGCTTCACCATGGCGCGCGCGACGCTTCCCGCGGCCGCGGTCGGCGCGCGCGAGGTGACGTTTCAGAACGGCGACGTGACGCTCTCCGGCACGCTGCTGCTGCCCGCGAGCGCGGGGA
>DATNNS010000109.1:0-6539 GCA_035601715.1 Rhizomicrobium sp. | reverse complement strand
CTGGCGAACTCTTCTGTTGAAAAAGCCGCGGACTGACTCGAATTTGAATCCCGCGGCGAACTTCCCCACGAGTTCGTGCGCCGGACTCTTGTGCGACCACAAAATCTTGTGTCAGGTTGATTGCAACTGCTTCGTTTTGTGGTTTCGCGTCCGGGAGCCCTTTTATGACCCTTGTGCATCATGAGGAGTTCGTTGCCGGCCCTCACCCCCTCGATCTGCTGGAGCATGCCGTGGAGGACAACGGCTGGGCCTTCGAGCGCAGCGGGCGGGACGAGCTCAATCTTTCGGTCGCCGGGCGCTGGTGCGATCACCATTTCAGCTTCACTTGGCGCGAGGAGCTCCAGTCGCTGCATCTATCGTCCGCCTTCGACATGCGGGTGAACGACACCAGACGCCACGACGTGGCGGCGCTCTTGATGTATGTGAACGCCAAGCTTTGGATCGGTCATTTCGACCTGTGGCCGGAAGACGGCACGTTGCTCTACCGCCACGCGATGATCTTCCCCGAAGCGCGCGCCAGCGCCTCGCAATGCGAGGCGTTGCTCAACCTCGCGGTCGAGGCGTGCGAATATTACTATCCGGCATTCCAGTTCGTGCTGTGGGGCGGCAAGAGCGCCGAGGAAGCCGTCGCCGCGGCGATCCTGGAATGCCAGGGACAGGCTTGACCGCTTCACGTCCGCGCCGGGAGACGTCTCATGATAGAACTGATCGGCATGCTGGCATGCGTGATCGTGTGCGTCCTGATTCCGGTGCAGACGGCGAAATTCCGCGCCGGTTCCTACCCTAAGAATGCCAAGGTCACGCCTGCGCAGATGCTGGCCGCGTTCCGCAAGCAGTTGTCGCTGTTCATCTGGCTTGGGCTCGTTTTCGGCGTGCTGAATGCGGGCCTGATCTTCATGGAGGACGAGCCGGGCGAGTGGGTGGTGAAGCTGGTCGCCTGTGTGTTGTGGTTCGCGGCGAGCGGCATCGCCTTCGTGTCGCGACGCTCGCTTCCCGATGTGCCGGCCGCCTTGCCCGGCGCGTAGCGCATGGCCAGGCCGCTGATCCTTGTCGGTGCCGGTCATATGGGCGGCGCGCTGCTCAGGGGCTGGCTGGCAAAAAACCTCGGGCCCATCGTCGTCATCGAACCGATGCCGTCGCCGGGCATCCGTAAGCTCGCCGGGCTGCGCAAGTTCACGCTGCGGAAAACGGCGGTCGAGATCGGTGGGCCGATCCGCGCCTGTGTCGTCGCGCTCAAGCCGCAGATTCTCAAGACCGAAGCCATCACTCTGCGGCCTCTGGCCGAATCCAGCGCGCTGATGGTCTCCATCGCGGCGGGCACCACCGAGAAGGCGCTCGCCAAGGCCTGGGGAACGAAAGCGCGCATCGTGCGCGCGATGCCGAACCTGCCCGGTGCCATCGGGCAGGGCATTTCCGCGCTTCACGCGGGTCCGAACGTGACAGCCAAGGACAAGGCGCTCGCACAGTCGCTGCTGGCGGCGCTGGGCGAGACCATCTGGGTCAGCCGCGAGGACATGATCGATACGGTGACGGCGCTGTCAGGCTCCGGCCCGGCTTACGTTTTTCTGCTGGTCGAAGCGCTCGCCGCGGCGGGAGAGGCCGAAGGCCTGCCGCGCGCGGCGGCGCTGAAACTGGCGCGCGCGACGATCACGGGGTCGGGTGCGCTGCTTATGTCAGATCCGCGTCCGGCGGCGGAATTGCGCGCCGGCGTCGCCAGCCCAGGTGGCACGACGGAAGCCGCGCTCAGGGTGCTGATGGCGGCCGATGGGTTGAAAGCCCTGATGGCGCGCGCGATCTCAGCGGCACGAAAGCGCGCGGGCGAACTTGCCACTTGAGCGCTGCGCGCGCCCGCGCGATGCTGCGCCATGCCCAAGATCGATCTCGCCGCAGCGCTCGCCGATGCCGCTTTCAAACTGCTCGCGAAGAAAAGCTGGAGCGAGCTCACTTTGGCCGAGATCGCGAAGGCGGCAAAATTGACGATGGCGCAATTGCAGGCGCTCGCCCCGGCCAAGCCCGCGCTGATCGGATCGATCCTGCGCAAGATCGGCAGTGAGACTACGGCGCGCTACAAGCCAGAGAGAGGTTCGCGATCGGCGCGCGACCGGCTCTTCGATGTCGCGATGACATGGTTCGAGGTGCTCGCGTCGCGCAAGCCGGCTGTGCGCTCGCTATATGACGGGTTGAAGCGCGATCCGCTGTCGCTGCTGGCCGCGCGCCAGGACATCGTCGCGGCAGCGAGCTGGTTGCTGGCGTTGGCTGAGGCCGACACTGGCCCGATGGTCCCGCTGCGCGCGCTGGGTCTTGCCGGCGTCATGGCGCGCGTGATTCCGGTCTGGCTCGACGACGGCAAGGATATGGCCAAGACCATGGCGCGGCTCGACAGCGACCTCGGCCAGATCGACAAACTGCTGCGCCGGCGCGGATGAGTTTGCTGCGACGCTTCGATCTCCCACAATGGGGGGTGAAGTAGGGACAATCATGTTCTAGGCTTGGTCCAACGCTATTTCCGGGAGTTTTCGTGGCAATCCGCAACCGCATCACCGAGATGCTCGGCACCGACTATCCCATCGTGCAGGCGCCGATGGGCTGGATCGCGCGGGCACAACTCGCTTCCGCCGTTTCCAATGCCGGCGGTCTCGGCATCATCGAGACGTCGTCGGGGCGTCTCGACGAAGTGCGCGAGGAGATCAAGAAGATGCGCGCGCTGACGACCAAGCCGTTCGGCGTGAACATCGCCCAGGCTTTCGTGCGCGATCCGGGCATCGTGCAGTTCGTCATCGATCAGGGCGTGAAGTTCGTCACGACTTCGGCGGGCGATCCGCAGAAATATTGCGCGGCGCTGAAGGCGGCGGGTCTCACGGTCTTCCACGTCGTGCCGTCGCTCAAGGCGGCGTTGCGCGCGATCGATGCCGGCGTCGACGGACTGGTGGTCGAAGGCGGCGAGGGCGGGGGCTTCAAGAATCCGCGCGAGGTGGCGAGCATGGTGCTGCTGCCGCTGGTCTGCGAGAAGGCCGACGTGCCGGTGATCGCGGCAGGCGGCATCGTCGATGGACGCAGCATGGCGGCGGCCTTCGCGCTCGGCGCGGAGGGCGTTCAGATGGGCACGCGCATGGTCTCGGCCGCGGAATCGCCCGTGCATGCGAACTGGAAGGACGCGATCCTGGCCGCCCAGGAAACCGACACCGTCTTTCTCAATCGCTTCGGTCCCGGCCCGGCACTGCGTGCGTTGCGCACCGAGCGCACGACGCGGCTGGAGAAAGAGCCTGGCCAGAACATCATGGGCGAATTCGGCACCGCGCTTGATCTTTACTTCGGCGGCGACATGGAAGCCTCCATCGCGCTGTCGGGCCAGGTCGCGGGGCGCATCGATGAAATCAAACCGGTGGCGAAGATCATCGCCGAGACGGTTGCGGAATTCCATGAGACGCTGGCCGCACTCGGCAGCAAATACAATTGAGGCGCAGATGGCGACGCTCGACCGCGACGGCGTGAAGATTTATTACGAGATCCATGGTTCGGGGCCGGCCATAGTGCTCACGCACGGCTATTCTTCCACCGCGCAGATGTGGCAGGGCCAGATCGCGCCGCTTTCCCAGGACCACACGCTCATCCTGTGGGACATGCGCGGCCACGGCCAGAGCGACTCGCCGGACGATCCGGCGCTCTACAGCGAGGAGGCGACGGTCGCGGACATTGTCGCGCTCCTCGATGCCGCCGGCGCGCGCGATGCGGTAGTCGGCGGCCTTTCGCTCGGCGGCTACATGTCGCTCGCGTTCAACCGCAAACATCCCGAGCGTGTCCGCGCCTTGCTGATCATCGACACCGGCCCCGGCTTCAAGAACGATGCGGCGCGGGAAGACTGGAACAAATATGCGATCAAGAGTGCGGAGCGCTTTGAGCGCGACGGCACGGAGTCGCTCAAAACGCAAAGCCGCGAGCGTGCGCTGGCGACGCATCGCTCGGCAAAGGGCCTGGCGCTGGCCGGGCGCGGGATGCTCACCCAGCGCGACGCCGGCGTCATTGCCTCGCTGCCCGATATAAAGGCGCCATCGCTCGTTATCGTCGGCGCCGAGGACAAGGGCTTCCTCAACGCGGCCGACTACATGGCCGCGAAAATTCCCGGCGCGCGCAAGGTGGTGATCGCCGGTGCCGGCCATGCCGCCAATATCGACCAGCCCGACATGTTTAATGCCGCAGTAGTGCGATTTTTGCAGGAAATCGCCGCCTGAGGCGAAACCAAATCGCGCGCAAATCGTTGGGGCGACCGCGCGGGATCGAAATGGCTGCGCCGGAAGTTAACAATTCGCAGTCCCGGGCAAGCCTCATGTCGCGCCTCCGTCTTTCCTCGCTGGATATGTCGCCGCACGCCGATCTCCTGATCCGGCGCTTGTCGCATTTTGCCGAGCTGTCGCAGGAAGAGCGCGCGGTGTTGCTGGCGGTTACCGAGAAGCATCGCGATGTTCCGGCCGGCTTCGGCCTGATTGGCGAAGGCGAGCTGCTCGATTCGCCGCGCTTGCTGCTGGCCGGCTGGGCCTGCCGGATGCGCGTGTTTCCTGACGGGCGGCGGCAGATCTTCGAATTCATCCTGCCAGGCGAGATGTACGGATTGTGCCAGCGTCCCAGAGCCGTGGCACTGTCGACAGCGGTGACGTTGACCCAGGCGGTGATCGCGGATGCGAGTCCGTTGCGCGAGATTCTTGCCGAGCGGCAGGACGAATTCCCGAATCTCGTCGCGGCGTTGTATTGCGCCGCCAGCCTCGATGAGGTTCACCTCCTCAATCAGCTCATACGCGTCGGTCACCAGTCGGCCTATGCGCGCGTCGCCCATCTCGTGCTTGAGCTGCGTCAAAGGCTGGCTGCGGTGGGGCTGGCGCATGGCGATACGATCGCGTTGCCGCTGACGCAGGAAACCTTGGCTGATGCGCTCGGCCTGTCCATCGTGCATCTGAACAGGACCCTTCAGCAGTTGCGCCGCGACGGTTTGATCGCGCTCAAGGGCGGCGTGCTGCGCCTGCTGGCGCCGGATCGGCTGGCCGAAATCGCCGACTTTCATCCGCCCCGGGTCGTCCAGGCCGCCGCCTAAGCGCTCAACTCGCTACGAACAGGATGGGGCCGTCCCAATCCTTCATCAGCGCCGCCGCCGTATTGCCGAAAAACAGCGCGGTACCGGGCCGGCGGCTCACACCCATCACGATCAAGTCATGCTTGGGCGCCGCCTTGCGGATCGGAACGTTAGCGGCGCTGTGCGGCGCCACGGCTGTCTTGATGTCGAGATCGTAGCGCGACGCCAGTTCCGTCGCGTCCTTGAGCACGGCGGCTTCGTTGCGCCGCGCGGAACGCCGGCCGTCTCCGGTCGCGGCGGAGGAGACGTAGAGCGCGGTGACGCGCGATTGCGTTGGGCGCGCGAGCACGAAGGCGATCTCCGCGGCGCGGCGCGAAACGTCCGTGCCGTTGACCGGCACCAATATATCGGCGCCGTTCAAGTGCGACGGGTCGGGACAATCGGCGCAGACCAGCACGGCAAGCGGGCCTTCGAAATCGGCCGCGATGCGCGTCAGGGCCTGCGACAGCGCGCCTTCCCTGGTGCGGCTGTTGGCGATTCCCACGAACATCAGGCCGAATCCTTTTCCTGCCGCCTCGGCGACCTTGCTCATGGCGTCGCCGTTGCCGTCCTGCCGGCTGATGTCGACTTTGCGTGGCTTCTCGGCCTGCGTGGTTTCGGCGGTGACCTCGGCGCTTTCCTTGGCGCTGTCTTTGATGACGCGTTCATGCGCATCGGTGCGCGGCGTGGCGGTCTTCTCGACGTCCACGATGGTGACCGGCATGCCGCGCGAGCCGGCGACGAGGCCAGCGATCCGTGCCGCGATCTTGCCGGCCGGCCCGTCGTCGACGGCCAGCAGGATGCGCTCGAGATTGGGCACGAAGCCTTTCTCGTCGAGTTCCTCGCGCTCCAGGCGCTCGCGCTCGGCCTTGCCGATGGGAAGTCCGCTTAGCGCCTTGCGCAGCATCGGCGGCATGGCGGTGGTGGTGATCACCGCCATGGTCACGATCATGGTGAACAGGTTCTGCGTCAGCGCGCCCATCGAAAGTCCGATGGTGGCGACGATCACTTCGGTCGAGCCGCGCGCATTCATGCCGCAGCCGAGCGCCAACGACTCGCGCGGGCGCAGGCCGCCGAGCAGCCCGCCGGCGAAGGCGCCGGAGAATTTGCCCACGCTGGCGATGAGCAGGATGAGGCCGGTCAACATCAGCATCTGCGGATGGACCAGGATCGTGAGGTCCGCGCTGATGCCCGAAAGACCGAAGAATACGGGCATGAACAGCGCCGTGATCACGCCACGCAATTGCTGGTCGATGTGCTTGGTGAGGATCGGGGATTCGCCGATCAGCACGCCGGCGATGAAGGCGCCGAGCACCGTCTGCACGCCGATCACGGCGGTAAGCAGCGCCATGGAGCCCATGATGACGAGGATCATGGTGACGACGGCGAACTCGCTCTTGAACCGGTCGTTGGCCCAGCGGATCAGCAGGAAGACGAT
>DATNNS010000108.1:0-3990 GCA_035601715.1 Rhizomicrobium sp. | reverse complement strand
GATATTCATGTCAGATGCCGCCAAGCCTGTCGCCGCGCCGGTCCCGGCGGCGACGATCCTGATCGTGCGCGATGGCGCGCCGGGCATGGAGATCTTCATGGTCAAACGCCATCACCAGATCGATTTCGTCGCCGGCGCTCTGGTGTTTCCCGGCGGCAAGGCATCGAAGGGCGATTTCGATCCCGGCGTTGCCGAACTGACCGACGGCGCCGAGGGCTGGACTGTCGAGATGCGGGCGCTTGGCGCCGCCGCGATCCGCGAGGCGTTCGAGGAGTCCGGAATCCTGTTCGCGCGCGAGCAGGGGAGCGGCGACTTCGTCGGCAGCGCGCGGCTGGAGAAGCTCGCGCACTATCGGCAGGCGCTTGAGAAGAACGAGATCGCGCTGCTCGAGATGCTGCGCGCAGAGAAATTGCGGCTGGCCTGCGATCGGCTGGTGCATTTCGCCCATTGGGTCACCCCCAAGACGATGCCCAAGCGGTTCGACACGCATTTCTTTCTGGCCGCCGTCCCGCAAGGCCATGCCGGCAGCCATGACGGACATGAAGCAGTGGATTCGGTTTGGATACGGCCCGAGGACGCCATCGCCGACCGCAAGCGCTGGAACGTGATCTTTCCGACCAAGCTCAACCTGATGAAGCTTGCCCGCTCGCGCAACACCGAAGAGGCGTTAGCCGCCACGCGCCTCGCGCCGCCGCTGACGGTCGAACCTTGGGTGGAAGAGGGGCCGAACGGGCAGGTCCTGCGCATCCGCGACGACGCCGGATACGAGCAGACGTCCGCCGCGATGCGCGAGGCGCTTTAGTTCACCGCAGCCAGCATCTCGGTCACGCGGCCTTCGAGTTCCGCGGCCAGCGTAACCGCCACGGCGTTGGTGCTGTCCTTGATGTTCTTATGGACGATCACGCGGATGGCGTCGACATGAGCGTCGATCAGCGTCAGCAGTGACGCGCCCTGCTTGCCGTCGAGCAGTCTGCACAGCGACGACGCCACGCGGGCAGCGAGGGGATAGCCGAAGGTCAGCGCCTGGCCCTTCAGGTCGTGGCCGGCGCGATAGAGATCGCCTTGCGCGTCGGCATTCGGATTTTTCGCGAAACCGTCGCGGCATTGACCGAGCTTCTGCACATCGGCGTTGACCCAGCCCGTGAATTCGCTCTTGAGGTCCTCGACTGCCTGTTCCGCGCGCTTGATCGCGGCCATGTCCAGTCCCGCGCCGCCGCCGCCAAGCTTGGCTTTGAGCACGTTGGGCGGCATGAAGATTTCGATCGGTCGTTTGTCGGGCATGATCTCCTCGCGTTCAGGCGTGCGCCGCTTCGGCATCGTCGACAGGTACATTGGCGGCCTCGTTGCGCCTTTCGGGGCCGCGATATTCGTCATGGCCGCGCCGACGGCGGCACGGGCCGAAATAGGCTTTGGTGCGCACATACGGGCGCGGATGCTCAATCACCGCCGCGAGCCGGCTCATCACCGCCTTGACCGACACCGGCTTGGCGAGGAATTCGTTGACGCCCGCATCGCGCGCCGCGCGCACATGCTCGATCTGGGTGTAACCGGTCAGCATGATGATCGGCACGAAGGGATTGGTGCTCGCCGAGGACGTGCGCGCCATCTTGACGAAATCGAGACCCGTCATGCCCTCCATCATCCAGTCGAGCAGAATCACGTCGGGATTGAGCTCGCGCATCATCGTCCAGGCGCGCTGCACATCGGAGGCTTCGAAGATATGATTGACGCCGAACGCTTCGAGGATTTTGCTGACGAGCTTGCGCATGTGGGGATTGTCGTCCACCACCATTACTTTCAGCCGATCGAAATGATAGCCGCCCATGCCCATGCGCCGCACCGGCAGCCGCCGGCGCGAAGTCCCTCGTCCCGCGCAAAGAATAGCCAGCCGGCCTTAATGGCCCGTGAACCGGTCTAGTCGGTGAACTGCTCGGCCAGGATGCGTTCGTCCAGGTTATGGCCGGCCTCGAACAGCATCGTCATGGAGATCGAGCGGTCCTCGGCGACCTCGACGCTGGCGACATTTCGCACTTCCAGGTCGTCGGCGACCGCGCTGACCGGCCGCTTGGCGGCTTCGAGGATTTCGAAACGGGCACGGGACCGGTGAGGCAAGAGCGCGCCGCGCCAGCGCCGGGGGCGGAAAGCGCTGATCGGCGTCAGGGCCAGCAATGCCGCGTCGATGGGCAGGATGGGTCCGTGCGCCGACAGATTGTAGGCCGTGCTGCCGGCGGGCGTGGAAATCAGCACGCCGTCGCAGATCAGTTCCACGATGCGTACTTTCTCGTCGATCACAATGCGGATTTTCGCGGCCTGCCGCGTCTCGCGCAGCAGCGACACTTCGTTGAAAGCGCGCGCCTCGCGCGTCGTCCCGTCGATCGTCACGGCCTTCATGTGCAGCGGATGGATCACGGCGCGTTCCGCGGCGGCGAGGCGTTCCTCCAGCCCGTCTTCGCGGAACACGTTCATCAGGAAACCGATGGAGCCGAGATTCATGCCGTAGATCGGCTTCTCGGTGCCGACGAATTTGTGCAGCGTCTGCAGCATGAAGCCGTCGCCGCCCAAGGCCACGATCACGTCCGCGTCTTTCGGTCCGGCATCCTTGTGGCGCGCGCGCATCGCCGCGAGCGCGTCCTGCGCATCCGGCGAGTCCGAGGCGACGAAATGAAGGGTCGGCATGGTCAACCGCCCGTCAGCGACATGGTCCGCCCGACAGTGGGGCGGTCGTGGCGGCGATCGATGATGAAATCGTGGCCCCTGGGCTTGCGCGCGATGGCCGCGTCGATGGCCTTGCCGAGCAACGCATCGTCCGGCGACGCGCGCAGCGGCGTGCGCAGATCGGCGGCGTCGTTCTGGCCCAGGCACATATAAAGCGTCCCACTGCAGGTGAGCCGCACGCGGTTGCAGCTCTCGCAGAAGTTATGCGTCAGCGGCGTGATGAATCCCAGCCGTCCGCCGGTCTCGCGCACGCGCACATAACGCGCCGGCCCACCGGTGCGATATTCGCTATCCTCGAGCGTGTAGCGCTCGGCCAGATGCGCGCGGACCAGCGACAAAGGCAGATACTGTTCCACCCGGTCGCCGTCGATCTCGCCCATCGGCATGATCTCGATCAGCGTCAAATCCATGCCGCGGCCATGCGCCCACTCCAGCATGGGTGCGATCTCGTCCTCGTTGACGCCCTTGAGCGCCACCATGTTGATCTTGACCTTGAGGCCGGCCGCCTGCGCCGCGTCGATCCCCGCCAGCACCTTGGACAGCGTGCCCCACCGCGTGATGGCGTGGAATTTGTCGGCGTCGCGCGTGTCGAGCGACACGTTCACGCGCCTGACGCCGGCGCGCGCCAGATCGGTCGCGAAACGCGACAGCTGGCTGCCATTGGTGGTCAGCGTGAGTTCTTCCAGCCCGCCGGCGCCGATGCGGCCGCCCAATCCTTCGAACAGGCTCATCACATTGCGCCGGACCAGCGGCTCGCCGCCGGTGATGCGGATGCGCTCGACGCCGCGCGCGATGAAGGCGGCGCAGAGCCGCTCCAGTTCCTCCAGCGACAGCACCTCGGCCTTGGGCAGGAAGGTCTGGTGCTCGGCCATGCAATAGACGCAGCGAAAGTCGCAGCGGTCCGTCACCGAGACGCGCAGATAGGAGATGGGGCGGCCAAAGGGGTCGATCATGCGGCCTACATAGCAGGCCGGACGCCCCGTTTCACCCCTTGGCGGGGGCGGTGAAGAATATCTCGATGCTCTTGATCCGCTCCATGGCCTCGGCCTTGGAGAAGCCGTTGAAGACGCCCTCGACCTCGGACTTCTCGGCCGGGGTCAGTTTGCTCGACAGTCGCCGCGCGCCGCGCGACAGGTTGAAGACGGTGGAGAACACGCAGCGGTCGATGCCGACCGCCCGGCAGGCCAGCGCAACCGGTCTGGCGCCGCTCTCGAACAGCACGCGGCGCATGTCGGCGGTCCCAAGATCGAGCAGCTTGGCGAAGGCCAATTCGAA
>DATNNS010000107.1:0-3975 GCA_035601715.1 Rhizomicrobium sp. | reverse complement strand
CGATCGCGCTGACGCCGGCGCATGTGCCGGCCGACGTCATCGCCCGCGAGCGGGCGATCTATGCGGACCAGGCGCGCCAGAGCGGCAAGCCCGAGGCCATCGTCGAGAAGATGATCGATGGCCGCATGAAGAAGTTCTTCGAGGAATCGATCCTGCTACAACAGATTTTCGTCATCGACGGCGAAACCCGCATCGAGAAGCTGCTCGAGAAGGCGTCGAAGGATATGGGTGCGCCGGTCGCCATCGAGGGCTTCGTCCGCTTCCAGGTGGGCGAGGGCATCGAAAAGGCCGATGGCGATTTCGCCGACGAAGTGAGCAAACTGTCCGGACACTGATGCTTTCCGGGGCTGTGCCCCAGCGATGGAGACCGGCATGCCGTCCTCGCCGAAATACCGCCGGGCCCTTTTGAAGGTCTCCGGCGAGGCTTTGATGGGCAGCGAGGCTTTCGGCATCGACGTCGGAACCGTGGACCGCATCGCGGGGGACGTGAAAAGCGCGGTCGCCGACGGCGCGCAGCTTTGCATGGTGATCGGCGGCGGCAACATCTTCCGTGGGCTGGCCGGCGCGGCCAAGGGCATCGACCGGGCGACCGCGGATTACATGGGTATGCTCGCAACCGTCATGAACGCGCTCGCCATGCAGGCCGCGCTGGAGCGGGCGGGCGTGGCGAGCCGCGTGCAATCGGCCATCCCGATGAGCACGGTGTGCGAGCCCTATATCCGCCGCCGCGCCATCCGCCATATGGAAAAGGGCCGGGTGGTGATCTTCGCCGCCGGCACGGGCAATCCGTTCTTCACCACCGACACGGCGGCGGCCCTCAGGGCGGCCGAAATGAACTGCAACGCCATGCTCAAGGGCACCCAGGTCGACGGCGTCTACAGCGCCGACCCGAAGAAGGACCCCAAAGCGGTGCGCTATGATTCTCTCAGCTATCACGAGGTCTTGTCGCGCGATCTTCAAGTGATGGATGCGTCCGCGGTGAGCCTGTCGCGCGAGAACGGGATTCCCATCATCGTGTTCTCCATCCATGATCGCGGGGCGCTGGCCGCGGTGCTGCGCGGCGAGGGCCGTGCCACCATCATCGAGGAGCGGAGCTGATGGATGCCTACAACCGAGCCGAGATCGACCGCCGCATGAACGGGGCGGTTTCCACGCTCAAGACCGAACTGGGCGGCTTGCGGACCGGGCGGGCGAGTGCCGCGCTGCTCGATCCCGTCAAGGTCGACGCCTACGGCAATCTGATGCCGATCTCGCAGGTCGGCACGATCTCAACCCCCGAGCCGCGGCTATTGACCGTCCAGGTTTGGGACAAGAGCCTGACCAAGGCGGTGGACAAGGCGGTGCGCGATTCCGGCATCGGTCTCAACCCTCAAATCGACGGCCAGCTGCTGCGCATCCCGATCCCCGAGCTCAACGAGGAACGCCGCAAAGAATTAGTCAAATTGGCCCATAAATACGCCGAAGCCGCCCGCGTGGCGGTGCGCAATGTGCGGCGCGACGGCATGGAGACCCTCAAAAAGGCCGAAAAGGACCACAAGATCGGCCAGGACGAGCACCATAAGCTCGGCGACGAATTGCAGAAGCTGACCGATGCGCATATTCGGGACATCGACGTGGCGCTGCAGACCAAAGAACAAGAAGTGATGCAGGTGTGAACGGGATTTGATGCGAATGGCGACGACGAGCGCAGCACCGGACAAGGCAGGCCTGCCGCACCATGTTGCGATCATCATGGACGGCAACGGCCGCTGGGCGCAGCGCCGCCATCTGCCGCGCCAGGCCGGTCACGTCGCGGGCGTCGGCGCGGTACGCCAGATCGTGCGCGCCGCCAGCGACATCGGACTGGCAAACCTGACGTTGTTCGCGTTCTCGTCGGAGAACTGGAAGCGCCCGGCGACGGAAGTCGGCGCGCTGATGGGATTGTTCCGCTCCTATTTCCGCAGCGACCTCGACGAGCTGGTCGAACGCGGCGTGCGCGTGCGCATCATCGGCAACCGTTCGCGCGTGGCGCGCGACATCGGCAAGATGATCGAGGACGCCGAAGGCCGCACGGTGGACAACAAGGGCCTCAATCTCACCTTCGCGTTCGATTATGGCGGGCAGGAAGAGATCGCTTCGGCGGCGCGCGAGCTGGCGCGGGCGGCGGCGCAGGGCCGGCTCGATCCGGAAACCATCACGCCTGAGCTGTTCGCCACGCGTCTGTTCACCAGCACGCTGCCGGCGCCCGATCTGCTGATCCGCACCAGCGGCGAGCACCGGCTGAGCAATTTCCTGCTGTGGCAGTCGGCCTATGCGGAGCTGGTGTTCGTCGACACGCTGTGGCCGGATTTTTCCCGCGAGGAATTCTTCGACGCCTTGCGTAATTTCGCCGCGCGCGAGCGCCGCTTCGGCGCGGTCGCTCCGGAAGCCGTTGCTTGAACGCGACATCCGACAGCGCACCGCCTCAAGCCGCGCCGGCGCCGCGTCGCTTTGAATTCGGTCTGGACTGGATCCTGCGGCCGCTGTTCGGCGTCGGTCTTGCACTGCTCGCGGTGGCGGCGGCGGGCGACGGACGGTGGTTCTTCGCTGCGTTCCTCGGCGCCGGCTCGATCGCGGCGGTGCGAGAATGGCACCGCATTTTCCTCGGCAAAGGCTACGCCGCTTTGTTCACCGTCAGCGCCGCGGTCATCGCCGGCGCTCTCGTTGCGCAGAATCTGCTGACACAGGCCAGCGAACGTCCGCTGCCGTGGATTTTGCTCGGCATCGGCGCGCTGCTCGATTTGGGAATGTCCCGCAAGAACCACGCGCTGTGGAATGCATTCGGCGTGCTCTATGTCGGCATTCCGCCGCTTTCGCTGCTGGTGCTGCGCCAGGTGCCGCACGGTTTCCTGCTGGTGCTCTCTGTTTTCATCGCGGTGTGGTCGACCGATACCGGCGCGCTCGTCACGGGAAACCTGATCGGCGGTCCCAAGCTGTGGCCGCGGCTGTCGCCGAACAAGACCTGGTCGGGCGCGTTCGGCGGCGCGTTGTCGGCCGTCCTTTGCACGGTGATCCTGTTCATGATCGTGGGCTGGAATATCGAGGTCGGCGCGCTGTTCGGGCTCGCGATGTCGGTGGTGGGGCAGCTCGGCGACCTGTTCGAGTCCTGGATCAAGCGCCGCGTCGGGCGCAAGAACAGCGGCAGTTTGATTCCCGGCCATGGCGGCGTGCTGGACCGCATCGACTCGATCCTGTTCGTGGCGCCGCTGGTGACGCTGGCGGTGATCGGGCTGCATTTCAATCCGATGGTGATGCCATGAACCGCATCGCCGCCGCCGTTCCGCTGGGTGAGCTGCCCGATCTGTCCGCGGTGCTCGCGCGCCGCGTCACGGTGCTGGGCAGCACCGGCTCCATCGGCATCAACACGCTGGACGTCGTAGCCCACGCCCGCAAAGTCTATGGCGAAGACGCGCTGCCGATCGAAGCGCTGACGGCACAAAGCAATGTCGAATTGCTGGCGGCGCAGGCGCGCGAATTCCATGCCCGCGTCGCCGTGATCGGGGATTCCACGCGCTACGAGGACCTGAAGCAGGCGCTGTCCGGCACCGTGGTCGAAGCAGCCGCCGGACGCGGCGCCGTGATCGCCGCGGCCGGACGTCCGTCGGAAATCGTCATGGTCGCCATCGTCGGCGTCGCGGCGCTGGAGCCCGCGCTTGCGGCGATAGTGCGCGGCGCCAATGTTGCGATCGCCAACAAGGAATGCATCGTCGCCGGCGGCGCGCTGCTGCAGCGCGCGATCGCCGCGAGCGGCGCGGCTGTCATCCCGGTCGACTCCGAGCACAACGCGGTCTTCCAGGTGCTGAATGGCGGAAGCGTCGAGGATGTCGCGCGCGTCACGCTTACGGCGTCGGGCGGACCGTTTCGCGACTGGCCGCTGGAGCGCATGCGCGTGGCGACACCGGAGCAGGCGATTGCCCATCCGATCTGGTCGATGGGCAAGAAGAACTCGCTCGACAG
>DATNNS010000106.1:0-12505 GCA_035601715.1 Rhizomicrobium sp. | reverse complement strand
ATCGATCATTCGGTGATGGTGGATTTCTTCGGCCATCGCGACTCGTTCAAGAAGAACGTCGTCGTCGAATATGACCGCAACGGCGAGCGCTATTCCTTCCTGCGCTGGGGCCAGCAGGCATTCGCGAATTTCCGCGTCGTGCCGCCCGGCACCGGCATCTGCCACCAGGTCAATCTCGAATATCTCGGCCAGACGGTTTGGACGCGCAAGAAGAAGGAAGGCAACAAGACCGTCGAATACGCCTTCCCCGACACCCTCGTCGGCACCGACAGCCACACCACCATGATCAACGGGCTCGCCGTGCTCGGCTGGGGCGTCGGCGGCATCGAAGCGGAAGCGGCGATGCTGGGCCAGCCGATCTCGATGCTGATCCCCGAAGTGATCGGCTTCCGCGTCGCGGGCAAATTGCGCGCCGGCGTCACCGCGACCGATCTGGTGCTCACCGTCACCCAGATGCTGCGCAAGAAGGGCGTGGTCGGAAAGTTCGTGGAGTTCTACGGGCCGGGCCTCGACGAGATGACGCTCGAAGACCGCGCCACCATCGCCAACATGGCGCCGGAATATGGCGCGACCTGCGGCTATTTCCCGATCGATGCCGAGACCATACGGTATCTGAAGGCCACAGGCCGCAAGCCGGCGCGTGCCGCGCTCGTTGAAAAATATGCCAAGGCCCAGGGCATGTTCCGCACCGCGAAATCGCCCGACCCGGTGTTCACCGACACCCTGTCGCTCGATCTCGACAGCGTCGAGCCCAGCCTCGCAGGTCCGCGCCGGCCGCAGGATCGCGTCAGCCTCGCCAACGCCGCGAACGAATTCGCCACCGCGCTGATCGACGTGTTCCACAAGGAAGACGACGCCAACCATCGCGAGAAAGTGGCCGGCACGGAATATTCCATCGGCCATGGCGACGTCGTGATCGCGGCGATCACCAGCTGCACCAATACCTCCAATCCGAGCGTGATGATCGGCGCCGGGTTGGTAGCGAAGAAGGCGGTCGAGCGCGGCCTCAAGACGCGGCCTTGGGTGAAAACCTCGCTGGCGCCCGGAAGCCAGGTGGTCACCGACTACCTCGCCAAGGCGGGCTTGAACAAATATCTCGACAAGCTCGGCTTCGAGCTCGTGGGCTATGGCTGTACCACCTGCATCGGCAATTCCGGGCCGCTGCCGGAGGAGATTGCCAAGGCCGTGGTTGACGGCGATCTCGTCAGCGCCGCAGTGCTCTCCGGCAACCGCAATTTCGAAGGCCGCGTGCACCAGCAGGTGCGCGCCAACTATCTCGCCTCGCCGATGCTGGTGGTCGCCTATGCGCTGGCCGGCTCGGTCAATCTGAACCTGACCAAGGATCCGGTCGGCTACGACAAGGAGAACGAGCCGGTCTATCTGAAGGATATCTGGCCGTCGCCGAAGGAGATCGCCGATGCGATGCGCAAGGCGGTGAAAACCTCGAGCTTCAAGGCGCGCTACGGCAATGTGTTCGAAGGCGGGCCGAACTGGAAGAAGATCAAGACCGCCAAGGGCAAGACCTATTCCTGGGAGATCGGCTCGACCTATGTGAAAAACCCGCCTTATTTCGAAGGCATGACCATCAAGCCCAAGCCGGTCGCGGGCATCGCGGCGGCGCGCGTGCTGGCGCTGTTCGGCGACAGCGTGACGACCGATCATATTTCGCCCGCCGGCAGCATCAAGGCGACCTCGCCCGCCGGCCTTTATCTGCAGGAGCGCCAGATCCGCGAGCAGGATTTCAATTCCTACGGCGCGCGCCGCGGCAATCACGAAGTGATGGTGCGCGGCACCTTCGCCAACATCCGCATCAAGAACGAGATGATGAACGGACGCGAGGGCGGCAACACGATCTATTATTCCGCCGAGCAGCCGTCCGGCATCGAGATGTCGATCTTCGATGCGGCCGAGCGCTACAAGAAGGACGGCATCGACACCGTTGTCGTCGCCGGCAAGGAATATGGCACCGGCTCGTCGCGCGACTGGGCGGCGAAGGGGCCGAAGCTGCTCGGCGTGCGCGCGGTGATCGTGGAAAGCTTCGAGCGCATCCACCGCTCCACCCTGATCGGCATGGGCATCGCGCCTTTCGTCTTCGAAGCCGGCAAGACGCGGCGCGACTATGCGCTGACGGGGCGCGAGGCGATCGACATTCCAGGTCTCTCCGGCAAGCTGACGCCGAAGATGAAGGTCGCGGCCACGATCCATTATCCCGACGGCGCGAGCGCCGAATTGCCGCTGCATCTCATGATCCTGACCGCCGACGAGATCGCCTATTTCGAGAACGGCGGGATCCTGCCCTATGTGCTGCGAAACCTGCTGGCGGCTTAGACGGAAAATCCCACCGCGCCTTTCGCGTGAGTCAACTTTTGCTGGGTTAACCGGATGGCCCCGATCAAAACATTTTGAAAATTCCCCCGTTTGCGCGATCCTGCGGCAATTGGGGGCGGGGATGACCGGAGTTTCAAGCCGAAGTGACTGGAGGGGCGGACATCGCCGCCCTATGGTCCGGCCCATGTCGATCCGAACGGTTTTGCCCTGTCTGGCGCTGGCGGCCTGCCTGATCGCCGCACCCGCTGCGGCCGTCGGCAAGCGGCCGGTGGTGATCGAGCTCTTCACCAGCCAGGGCTGCGATTCCTGTCCGCCGGCCGATGCCATTCTCGGCCAGATCGCCGCCACGCGGCATGACGTGCTCGCGATGAGCCTGCCGGTCACCTATTGGGACATCCTGGGCTGGCGCGACACGCTGGCCAGCGACGCCAATACCCGCCGCCAGAAAGCCTATTCCGACACCATGAAGCGCGGCGGCATCTACACGCCGCAAGTCATAGTCGACGGCGAGGACGATCTGGTGGGCAGCCGCGAGCCCGCGATCGATGCCGCCATCGCCGCGCGCGAAGCCGACATGAGCGCGGTGCCCGTCGCGCTCAGCGCCACGCCGCAGGAGATCCGCGTCGTCGTCGGCGCCGGACACGGTCCGCAGGATGCCACCATCTGGCTGTTCCATATCCTCTCCAAGTCCACCGTCAGCATCGGCGGCGGCGAGAACAGCGGCCAGAAGATCACCTATCGCAATGTCGTGCGCGACGTGCGCGCGGTGGGCATGTGGAAGGGCCAGCAGGTGACGCTCGACCTGCCGCGCGCCGAAATGACGAGCCCGCCGCACGACGCCGTCGCGGTGGTCGTGCAGCAGGGCGGCTATGGCCGCATCCTGGGCGCGGCCATGCTCGCCCGGCCCGACTATGTGAGCTGGTGAGACAGCGCGGGGCGAATCCGGTTAGGATTCGGCCATGGCGCTCTTCTTCGACAAGGACTGGTTCGACGCGCAGCTCAAGGCCGCCGGTCTGGCGCGCGAGCAGCTCGCGCGCGCGCTCTCGCTGACGCCGGCGCAGATCGAGGAAGTCTGGAAGGACCAGCGCGAGATTTCCGCCCATGAGGTCGCGACCATCGCCGCGGTGCTCGGCGTCTCGCCGCAGGACGTCGCGCACTATGCCGGCGTCTCCACGCCGGTGCCGCGCGCCGCCGACGCGCCCGGGCAATCGCTCGGCGGCGTCGTGCAGCGGCTGGACCGCATCGAGCGCACGCTCGCCGAATTGAAAGTGCTGGTGCTGGAACTGAGGCGCGACAGGCCTTGAGCGCGATCCCCGACATGGCGTTCTCCGCCGCGCTGGGGCTGGCCGCTTTGCTTGCCGTCATCGTGGCGGCGCGGGCGCGGCCGGCGGCGCGCGACTATCTGCGCTTCGCCGCCGCGCTTTATGCCGCGCTGGCATTGGCGGACTTCATCGCCGCCGGCGGCGCGGCGACGACCGTGAAACTGGCCAATGCGGTTGCGCTGATCGTTGCCGCGCCCGCAACTTGCGCGCTGGCACTGGCATTGGCCGCGTCGTTCGCCGGCGCGCCACGAGCGCGTTTCGCGGCGCCGTTGCTGGCGCTCTGCGCACTCGCGGGAATCGTCGCGGCCGCGACGGGAATGATCTTCATCGCGTTCGCGCCACTGTTTGCCGGTGTCTGCGCCATGCTCGCGCTCTGCACGCGCTACTGGCGACGGCAGGGCTCGATCAACGCGATCGTCGCCGCGCTTGCGCTGCTGGCTGGCGCCGCAGCGTTCATGGCAGCGAACCGTACGGCGTTCGCGCTGTTCTGCGCTGCCGGGTTGATGGGTGTTTCGCTTGCGTCCGTCAGGCCGTCACGCCGTGCGGTCGAGCGCGAGCCCGCAACGTTGGACGCAGTGGGTCACGGGAACTAGGCGCGGCGCGCCGTCGCCCGACAGCACCTGACCGATCAGCTGGGCCGCGAACGCGGCGCTGAGCGGCGGACCGTTCCAAAGCGGCTCGCTTTCGCCTGTCTCATATTGGGACAACTCGTTTTTGCGCCGGCACGGGGTCAATGTTCCAGGCGTGGCGGCTTCGTGGCGGCGTTCACCATGCAATCCGTTGCCGGCGCGGATTTTTTCGACGCGCGCGGCGCCCGCGCGCGCGCTGGTCGCGCCGCCCGCCGTCACAATCGCAAATCCGTCCGTACCCGTCATAACCCATCCTTAAGGCAATCCGCGCGCCGCGCTCCTTCCTTTCGCCCATTGCCGCAGGAGTTTCGAAATTTTTAATGCCCCGCGCGCATCATCGTTCCAAAGGCCGAATAACGGCCAGGGAATGGGTGGGTTTGCGTGTCGAGTCAGGCGCTTCCAAGGAAGCCGGTTGAAAGCGTGCGCGTCCTGGCGGCGGCGCACGATGCCGAACGCCTGCGTCTCGCCGTCACCGGCGCGGGCGAAGCGGTGTTCGACTGGACGCTCGCCGACGACCGCATCGTGTGGGACGGCGGCACCGACATTCTCACGCTGCACGCCGACGCCGAGCGGCTGTGCCGCGGCGATGTCTTTCGCACCTGGATCGGAGCCGCCGGACGCGACAAGCTGCGCGCGGTGCTGGAAGACACCTCGCTCAAGGACACCACGTTCGAGATCGAATTCGAGGCCGCCTCGCCGATGGGCGTTGTGTGGTGCGAGATGCGCGGCTTGCGCATTCCCGGCCCCGGCGGTCCGGCTGAACGCATCGCCGGCGTGCTGCGCATCGTCACCGAGCGCAAGCGCGAGGCGCAACGGCTGATCTATCAGGCGATGCGCGACGAGCTGACCGGCCATCTCAACCGCACATCCCTGAGAGAAGCATTGTCGCTGGCGATCGAGAAGGCGAAGGCCGAGGAACGCTCCTGCGCCTATCTTGTCGCTTCGATCGACCGGCTCGCGATGATCAACGACACCTATGGTTTCGGCGCCGCCGACGAGGTCATCGTCGCGGTGGGCGAGCGGCTGTCCGGCGTGCTGCGCGACAGCGACGTGATCGGGCGCACCGCCGGCAACAAGCTCGGCGTCATCCTGGGCAATTGCAGCGAGCGCGAGATCGCGCTGGTCGGCGAACGGCTGCGCGCCGCGGTGCGCGGCGAAGTGATCGAAACACGCGCGGGCACCGTGTCGGCGACGATTTCGGTCGGCTCGGTCTGGCTGCCGGAGCATGCCGCCTCGAGCCAGGAAGCGATGCTGCGCGCCGAGGAAGCGCTGGAGCGCGCGCGCAGCGCCGGCCGCGACGGGTTTGCCGCTTACATCAAATCGCCGCAGCGCGAGAGTGCGCGGCTCAGACTGATGGCGGTCGCCGATGAGGTGGTGGAAGCGCTGAACGAGGATCGCCTGGTCTTCGCCTATCAGCCGATCGTGGAGGCCAAGAGCAAGAAGGTCGCGCATCACGAATGCTTGCTGCGCATGTTGCGGCGCGACGGCATGGTGATGACGGCGGGGCATTTCATTCCGGCGGCGGAGCAGCTCGGTCTTGTGCGCCTGGTCGACCGCCACGCGCTGGAAATGACCATCGCGCAGCTGCACGACCATCCCCATGTGACGCTGGCGGTGAACGTCTCGGGCACCACGGCGGGCGATCCGTCCTGGCTGCAGTCCTTCGTCAACTATGTGCGCGCCAACCAGCACGTCGCCGAGCGCGTGATCGTGGAATTGACCGAGACCGCGGCGCTGCACGATTTCGAGGAGAGCACCCGCTTCATCTCCAAGCTGCGCGAGATGGGCTGCCGGGTGGCGATCGACGATTTCGGCGCCGGCTACACCTCGTTCCGGAACCTGCAGATGCTGCATGTCGACATGGTCAAGATCGACGGCACCTTCGTGAAGGACCTGTCGTCCTCGCCGGACAATCAGATCTTCGTGCGCACGCTGGTAGACCTCGCCAAGAACTTCAACCTGAAGACGGTGGCAGAATGGGTCGGCAGCGACGCGGATGCCGCCCTGCTCGAAGGCTTCGGCGTAGACTACTTCCAGGGCTTCCATTTCGGCGAGCCGGTGCTGAAGCCGGAGTGGATGAAGCGGTAGTCCCGCCGCATGCTAACGGCATCCGGCTTCGATCTCATTCTTGAACTTCGCTCCAAATCATCTGGACGCGCTCCAGACGTCAGCCTTCGTACTCCCCGGCAAGCCAGCGCTCGCGCAGGACGAATTTCTGGATCTTGCCGGAGCCGGTGAGCGGAAAACTCTCGACTGCGATCCAATGCGACGGCGTCTTCTGAGCCGCGAGCCGCGCGCGCAGATGAGCGACCAGCGCCTCGCGTGCGGGCTTCAGGCCAGTCGCCGGCCTGTAGAAACAGACCGCCACCTCGCCCCAAAGCGGATCGGGCACGCCCACCACGCTGACTTCCGCGACCGCGGGATGCTCGAGCAAAGCGTTCTCGATCTCGGCAGGGAACAGGTTCTCACCGCCGCGGATGATCATGTCCTTGACGCGGCCGGTGATGCGCAGATAGCCGCGCGCGTCCATGGTCCCGAGATCGCCGGTGTGCAGCCAGCCCTCGGCGTCGATGGCATCGGCGGTAGCCTGCGGATTGTCGTTGTAGCCCAGCATGACACCATAGCCGCGCACGCGGATTTCGCCCTGTGTCCCGATCGGGGTGATGGCGTTCGACGCCACATCGAACACCGCGACCTCGGTGAAAGGCAGCGGGCGGCCGATGGTCTCGGTCTTGTCGGCAAGCGAATCATCGCGGGAGAGCTGGGAGACGATGCAGGAGGCCTCCGTCTGGCCATAGACGATCTCGAAATCGCAGCCGAAGCTTTCCTGCACGCGCCGCACGACATCGGGCGGGACCATGGCGCCGCCGGAGAGCATCACGCGCAGATCGGGATAGGCGCGCGGCGCGCGTGCTTCCGCTTCAAGCATCGCCACCAGCATGGTCGGTACGCCGAGGACAATATGCACACGCTCGCGTGCCATCAGCGCGAGCATCGCACCGGCGTCGAACTGGCGGACCGGGATGTGCCGCGCGCCCTGCTGCACCGTTCCCAGCGCGCCGATGACGCAACCCGACGTGTGGAACATCGGCATGGGATTGAGATAGCTCTCGCCATGCCCGAGACCGAGGCGGTTCTGGCAATAGCGGGCATTGTTGACGAGGCCGCGATGGTGCAGTCGCGCCCCTTTCGGAAAGCCGGTCGTGCCGGAGGTGTATTGAATCTGGGCTTCGGCGCCGGGATCGACCTTAGGCAACTCGGCCTTGCGTCCACCGCGCGCGTGCAGCGCCTGCGGGTCCTCGATATCCGCCAGATGACGCAGCGACGGCAGGCCTGCTGCCACGTCGCGCGCGATCTCCGCCATGGGATTGCCGCGATGCTCGCGCGTGAGGAAAAGCCCCGCGGCTGCGGATTGCGCCAGCACGTAGCGCAGTTCGTTCGGCTGATAGCCGGGATTGACGGTGACGAGAGAGAGTCCGGCCAGCGCGGCCGCAAATTCGAATACCACCCATTCCGGGGCATTGGGCGCCCACAGCGCCACCCGCTCGCCGGGCGCGAAACGCGTCGACAGCGCCAGCGCGAGGCGCTCCGAATCGTCGAGGAGCGCGCGATAGGTCCAGCTTCGTCCCGTCTCGCCGGTGGCAAAGGCTTCCACCAAAGCGATCTGCGCGCCGAACGATGCCGCCGCTTCGCGCAGCACCTCGCCCACAGCGACCTCGCGCACGACATCGTCCGTCTGCGCAGGAAAATGGGAGCGCGTCAGCGAAACTTGGTACAAGCAAGCCCCCCTGCCCGTTTTCGTAAGTGCGTCAGCCCTTGCGCTGCGCCAATTCCGCCAGCTGCTTGCGCATGGCCTCGATCTCGCTCTTGAGCTCGCCGATGTCCTCGGACGGTTTCGCCTTCGGCTCGGGCTTGTCATCCTCGGCGCCGCGCGCGCCGGGCACGAAGGGCGTGAACATCTTCATCGCGCGCTCGTACATCGCGAAATTCTGGCGCGTCAGGTTCTCGAACGCCTGGCTGCCGCCGCCGAACGCTTCGGCCACCTTGGTGCGCATCGCTTCCTGGTTCTTGGTCAGGCTCTCCATGCTCATGTCGAGATAGCCGGGCACGAAGGCCTGCAGGCTGTCGCCATAGAAGCGGATCAGCCGGCGCAGGAACTGGATCGGCAAAAGGTTCTGGCCCTTGGCCTCTTCCTCGAAGATGATCTGGGTCAGGACCGAGCGGGTGATGTCTTCGCCGCTGCGCGCGTCATGCACCTCGAACTCGGTGCCCGCCTTCACCATCTGCGCCAGATGATCGAGCGTCACATAGGACGAGGTCTGGGTGTTGTAGAGGCGGCGGTTCGCATATTTCTTGATGACGACCGGGCCGTCTGCGCGTTCTTCCGTCATGTGTCCGATCGCGTGAGCGTTGCGTTCCCCAGCGCCTCTTGGCGGGCGCCCGATGGCCGTAGTGAGCCTCACATTCTCCACCCTGTCCAGTGCCAATTAGGCCATCGCGGTGCGCCGCACCACAGCCTGTGCCACGTAAGAAGCTGATATGACAAGATAATTTCGCGCGGTTTACCGCCGCTCGCATTCGCGGCAGTTTGCGCCCGCGCAAATCCACCCCCGAGGCTTTCATGACCGATGTCGTCATCGTTTCCGCCGCCCGCACGCCGGTCGGCTCGTTCAACGGAGCGCTGTCGGGCCTGCCCGCGCACGATCTCGGCAAAGTCGCGATCAAGGCCGCGCTCGCGCGCGCCGACGTGGCGCCGAAGGATGTCTCCGAGACGATCCTCGGCCAGATCCTCACCGCGGCGCAGGGCCAGAACCCGGCGCGCCAGGCGTCGATGAATGCCGGCATCCCGTTCGAGACACCGGCGTGGATCGTCAACCAGTTGTGCGGCTCGGGCCTGCGCGCGGTGGCGCTCGGCTATCAGGCGATCCTCAATGGCGACGCGACCATCGTGGTCGCCGGCGGCCAGGAATCGATGAGCCAGGCGCCGCATGCCGCCTACCTTCGCAGCGGCACCAAGATGGGCCCGCTCGAATTCACCGACACGATGCTCAAGGACGGGCTGATCGACGCCTTCCACGGCTATCACATGGGCATCACGGCGGAGAACGTCGCGCGCGAATGGCAGATCACCCGCGAGATGCAGGACAAGTTCGCCGTCGCCTCGCAGAACAAGGCCGAGGCCGCGCGCAAGGGCGGACGCTTCAAGGACGAGATCGCGCCGGTCACGATCAAGGGCCGCAAGGGCGACACCGTGGTCGATACCGACGAATTCATCCGCGACGGCGTGACCTATGACGGCATCGCGGGATTGAAGCCCGCCTTCCAGAAGGACGGCACCGTCACCGCCGCCAATGCCAGCGGCATCAATGACGGCGCCGCGGCACTGGTCCTGATGAGCGCCAAGGATGCGCAGGCGCGCGGCCTCAAGCCGCTCGCGCGCATCGCGAGCTGGGCCAGCGTCGGCGTCGATCCGGCGCTGATGGGCTCGGGCCCGATCCCGGCGAGCCGCGCCGCGCTCAAGCGCGCGGGCTGGCAACCGGCCGATCTCGATCTCGTCGAGGCCAACGAAGCGTTCGCGGCCCAAGCCTGCGCCGTGAACAAGGACATGGGCTGGGACGTCAACAAAGTGAACGTCAACGGCGGCGCCATCGCCATCGGCCACCCCATCGGCGCCAGCGGCGCGCGCGTGCTGACCACGCTGCTCTATGAGATGGGCAAACGCGACGCGCATAAGGGATTGGCCACTTTGTGCATCGGCGGCGGCATGGGGATCGCGATGTGCGTGGAGCGGTGAGGGGCGCGGTATTTTTCAACGAAGCGGCGTCTTTCAAAAAAGAATGCTATTTCTTCTTTTTCCCTTTTTTCTTCTTGGCGTAAAAACTTACCAGCACTTTTTCGCTGGCAGCCTTGCGAGAGGAGGATGAAACTTTGCGTTCCTTGTTGGTAGTGGATTTGCGTCTGCTGGATTTCTCACGTTTGCCCCGCTTTTTGTCCGACTTGCCCAGGGCGGCGGCCAGCCCGGCTATTCCCAACAGGATCGGTAAAGGCATCTGAATATTTCCCCATTTCTAAACTTTGCGGGGCTATACTATGCCGAGGCAAGTATATTGAACAATAGTCTAAGCCTTGCATCAGGGTTCACGCCGGCGCCTCGCTCTTGCTGTCGACGATGATCACCACATTCCCCCTCTTGCGTCCCGTCTCCACATAACGGTGCGCCTCGGCGATTTGCTCGAGCGGATAGCGTCTGTCGATCACGGCCTTTATTTTTCCGGCCTCGATCAGTCCCATGAGAAAGGACAGATCGCCAGCCTTGATCCGCGCCATGCCGCCGGCGAGTTTCGCCCGGCCCGTGAGCGACGCCCACGCCGCTCCGAGCGTCGGCGTCAGTAATCCGGAAGCCGCGAAGACATAGAAGCCGCCGCGCTTGAGCGATCGCATGCTGCGCCGGAATCCGCTCGCGCCCACCGTATCGAACACGATGTCGTAAACCCGGCCCGCTTTCGAAAAGTCCTGTTTGGTATAGTCGACCACGTCGTCGGCGCCGAGGGATTTGACCAGGTCCAGATTGGCGCCGCTGCAGACGCCGGTGACGCGCGCGCCGAAATGCTTGGCCAGCTGCACGGCGAAGGTGCCGACGCTTCCCGACGCGCCGTAGATGAGCACCGTCTGTCCGGCGTGGATGTTTGCCCGTCGCAAATAGTGCAGCGCCGATATCCCGCCGAAGGGGATGGCGGCGGCTTCCGCATAACTCACCTTGTCGGGCTTTTTCGCGAGCAAGGGACCTTCTTGTATGCAGGCGTTTTCGGCGTAGGCGCCGAACTTGAGTCCGGCCGAGCCGAACACTGGGTCGCCTTTGCCGAAGCCGGTCACGCTGCTGCCGACCGACTCGACGCTGCCGGAAAACTCCATCCCCAGGATGTTGATCTTCTTTGGCCGCGACAGGCCATTGAGAAATCGCAGGAAGAGCGGATCGGCTTTCCGGAACCTCACATCGGCCGCGCAAACCGTCGTCGCATGGACGCGGACGAGAATCTCATTGTCCTTAGGAACGGGTTTCTCGACATCCTCGATCTGGAGAACGTCCGGCGCGCCATATCTGCGATAGACCGCTGCTTTCATGGTCCTTTCCGCCCTATATTGCCACCGCGTCACTCTTATACCAGCTCGTGAGCCGCACGCGGATCAGCCAGAAGACCATCAGCACCAGCGGGACCAGCATCGGCAGGAAGAAGACCGGCGTGACGTGCATGGGGCTGGGGAGAAGCCTCGGCAATCCGTTGGTGAAGCCCGAGCCGGTGGCGAAGATCAGTGCCACGCACATGCGCCACAGATGCCGCGCGATGCGCGCGGTGCCGGCGATGCCGCGGCGCAGAATCACGTTCAGATCGCCCGCGGCGGCAATCAACGCGATGGACGAGACGATATAAAGCGCGGCCATCGGCACGCCATTGGGCAGCGCCTTCGGGCCCTGCACGATGAACATCGCCAAAGCGGCGACGATGCCCAACGGCACGAGAATGGCCGCGATTTCGAAAACGCCGATGGTCCCCGCCTTGCGGCGGACGGTCGCCCAGGCGGTGGCTACCAGATAGAACGTGAAAATCCCGCCGGGAAGATTGCTGCCTTGCCCCGGAACCGTGACGGCGAGATAGCTGGCTGTCGCGGCCATGATCAGCATCGACACGAAGAACACTGTGCCGAAGACGCGATGCATCTGCGCACCCTTGCGGACGAACAGGGCCACCGCGCCCGAGAACAACGCGATGGTCCCGGCGACGACGTGAAAGATCACGAGCGGCGTCACGGATCTCTCCGATAGGTGATCGGCGCCCCGCTCACCACCGGTCGCGGCCGACGACGCACTCCGAACTGACCGCTGGCTTCGCCCCTGACCAAGTCCACGCCTGCCAGATGATGACCGAGGTGCATACAGTTTCGATCGTCGCGAAGAACAAGTACTCAGGAAGAGCGGGCGTCCGGGCACCGACAAGGGGCGGAACGAAGGTCAGGAAACCGTTTATAAGGGTCATAACGCCACCCGCGATGATATTCGCCAGCCGGTTCGCTCTAAACGGAAGCAGTCGACATGCCAGAATCATGGCGATGGGTATTTCCATCAAGACCGCTGAACCCAGCAGAGCCCATGGCGGGAGATGCGGGGCTGGATCTAGCGAGCCAACAATCGCAAACAGGGCAATAACGTCCGCATACAGGTAGTTCAAT